>JANHAK010000048.1 GCA_024464195.1 Methanomassiliicoccales archaeon
CTTTCCAATGAAAACAAGATTGTCTGCGAGAATTTGAAGCGCCCCTCTTATCCAGTTTACTAACTTGAGCGAAATCTCTATACCCGCTCTCATCAACAGATTATCACTGTATTAAATATGAGGAAATTTCTAACGGTTTATTGGTTATTTATAGGCATACAAGATCGACAAGATTGGATATATGCAGTTGTTTGATTTTCGGCGGTAAACAGAGTAATTATAAACAATTAGCACAAAGCGAAAAGATTTTTTTTTATGGCAGTTTTTGAGAATTTATGGCGATACTGACTTTATAATAACTAGTTAATTGTCATATGAGTAATGGCGGTTTTCTTAGGATTGTGTATTCTTTGGATTTCGATTATTATGGCATTTTAAAAGTATATTGGGTATCACCAAAAATGACAAATCGCATCGGCTAACACAATCGATCTCTCATTATCGGCGACAGTCAATCCGTTCTTTTATCAAAATGATAAAAGGATTTTCTTATACTTTGTTAAGAGTGACTGGCAGACTGTCTTTGTACAGATCCAGATCGAGTTGATCAATAAAATTGTTCCGAAGCAATCTATTTATATCAGAAATTCGAGAATATTTTTATTATGGATATGATTGAAAACTCCCCTTTTGCCCCAGAGATACTAACAAAAGTCATCGCAAGCAAGATCGGCTTGAATGAGCAGATGGCAAAAGAGGTAGCCTTACGTATCCTAAATTACTTTGGTTATGGAGAGTTGGTTATCGATAATATCCTCGATCAGGAAGATCGCCGTCTATTTTACTTTCTGCAGGATCTTAAATTATTGAAGACGAATTGGGAGGAAACGATTCTCCCAAATGGTAGAAGTTGGAGAATTTTTTACTGGGAACTTAATACTGAAGAGATTCTACGTGAAGCTCAGAAACTTATCGCAACGAAAGAAGAAACTGTCAACATTTATGACACACTTCCCGATGCGGTTTGGTCTCGAGAACGCCCAGAAGTCGCCGTTTAGTAATCGGTGACATTTTTCTATATCCGAACAAATACACCATCGATAATAATGCGTCCTCAGAGGAAGATTCTCATCGTGGTTGTTGACGGCTTGGGTGACAGGGCGATCAGAGAACTCGACTGGAAAACGCCTTTGCAATGCGCGAACCGACCGAATCTGAATTGGTATGCTGAAAACGGAGTAAATGGTCTCATGGACGTCATCGCGCCAGGCGTCAGACCAGGGAGTGATACTTCTCATTTGGCGATACTAGGATACGATCCTTATCAGGTTTACACAGGGAGAGGCCCTTTCGAAGCTGCAGGGATCGGACTAATGGGTCAAAAAGGGGATGTTGCATTCCGCTGCAACTTTGCCACAATTGATGAACGGGGAAATATTGTTGATAGGCGGGCGGGAAGGATTAAGCAGCCCGAAACGACAGAACTCATCTCCTCTCTCTCAAATTTGAAAATTGGCGATGTCGAAATTATTGTCAAGGAGGCGACCGAGCACAGAGCCGTTTTGCTCTTAAGGGGAGAAAGTCTATCGCCATTTGTAACGGATGTGGATCCGCACGAAAGCTCGATGATTCAAGAATGTATGCCACTCGTACCAGAGGCAACCAAAACCGCAGAGATTGTGAACAAATTTGTTGAAGAATCTCGCAGGATACTGAGCACTCATCCAATCAATTTGAGGAGGAGAAAGGAAGGAAAGCCTGAAGCCAATGTTATTTTACCTCGAGGAGCCGGTACTTTCCCTGACATTCAATCGCTTGAGGAGAAATACGGACTTTCAGCAGCTTGCGTTGCTGGGGTTTCATTAGTTAAGGGGATATGCAGGATCTGTGGCATGGAAGTGGCAAATGTTCCCGGTGCCACAGGGGGAATTGATACAGACATGATAGCAAAGGCTGAGTGCGTTGTCAGGCTCCTTGAGTCAAAGGATCTAGTACTTCTCAACGTTAAAGCAACTGATATCGCTTCTCACGACGGAGATTTCCGCAAGAAAATCGAAATAATTGAACGAGTTGACTCAATGATAGGTTATCTGAGGAACTCGATTCCATCAGAAACCGTCGTTGCGATCCTTGCGGATCATTGTTCTCCAATTGAAGTTAGAGATCACAGCGGAGATCCAGTTCCTGTGACGATTTATTGTGAATCTGGCATCAGAGATACTGTTGAGCAGTTCGACGAACCTTCCTTCCTTAGGGGAGGATTGGGGAGGATTCGTGGAAAAGATCTAATGCCGATTCTTCTTGACAAGGCTAATCGATCAAAAAAGTTCGGTGCGTGATGGCAAATCGTCTAATGTAAATTTAATAAGAATACCCAGACGTGATTTTTTCGCTAAGAAAATTAATTGGTCACATTCGGGAATCAAATTATCGTCACCAACAAGCAAAAATGGAAAATACAAAATCAATGATTGACATGGTTGTGTAGTGATGAAATTCTGTTACTGTCCTGATTGCAAGATCCTAAGGCCCAAGAACTGGTACTCAAGGGAAAAATGCGAGGTTTGTGGCGCACGTTGCAAAGTGATCCGCGTTAAGACCACGGTGTTAGGATGGCTATCTTATTTTTTCAGTTTAGTTGCTATTCTTTTTCTAGTCGATTTCATCGCGGGGGATTACGCTTTCTTAAAGTCCCTCGATTTTATGGAGGCAATCCCATCGGAATTATTTGTGGCATTAATTTTTGTCTCGATCTTCGCTGCTTTTATTTTTCAATATCTTGAATTGGCTAGGGCAACTAAAACGGCGAGAGGGTTAATTAAGGGGAAATAGCTGGTTAGATTGTTGGCTTATTTTGATCTATTTATTTGCGCATCCAGGTAAATAGGCAAAAAGAGACGAGGTTTGATTCTCCATCCAAGGAGACCTCTATAAACGATGCAAACTTGCTCATTTTTTTATCATCAAGAGAATCTGAGGAGACGACCAACGAGTAGTTGCCGCATTTCACACTCCATTGATAATCTAAACATGCTGGAAGCAATCGATCAAGAAGGTAAATGGCAATCGATTTAAAATAAATCATTTTCGAATCATTTTCTTCGAGCTCATTCATCAGAATGAAGGCCACAATATGAGCGATGCTAAGGGATTTATTCTTGGCGAGTTCAGATTCTTCAAAACATGAAAAATCGACGCTCGTTTTCAGTAATACGTGGTGTGCGCTCTCGGTCTGTTTCTGTAAAAAATCAGATTGTTCCTCTTCAATCTTAAATGTGAAATTGGAAATTGAGATGGAAATCATCGTACATATCATAAGAAATAACAAGGCATCGAAGATCAAGGCCTGTGCCTTATCGTTGCGCTTAATAATACTACCACACCCCGATTATTATTAGGCCGGCACCAACCAGTCCGGATGAGTATAAAAGGTTTACAGGGTAAGTAACACTGAACAGCGAGCTAGGTTCTTCAGGTGGATCACCAAATTTCAATAAAGTTGTCGTTTTCTCTTGATCTGTTATGTCAATAAGAACAATACTACAACCGTTGACGCCATAAAAATCATAAGTCGTAGAAGAAATGTTGTAAAGTGGAGGAATCATCAACATTTCATTTTGGGCGAAGAATCGATCGTCCGCAAAGAATTGCTCAGCAATTCTCTCCGACACCCTTTCTAAGTTATTTTGTGGTTTGACGATATCTTGGCTCGCTGACATAATGACATCAGATAAAATGACGATCCCGACTGTTACGATCATCAGAGTTAGAATAACTTCGAAAAAACTCCCAATTGCTTGAAAATCCTTTTTCAATCTGCAGACATAATGGTTTTTAGTCGCCCAGAAATCAGAGTTTCTTGATGATCGCATCATTTTTCTCAACTGTTTTGCGATCAAGATCATTCCCTTTTTTCTTATTCGTTACAATTAAATCTCGCAATCTAAGGGAGACTAAAGGATTCAACTAGAACTTGGATTATAAAACCCCTCTCAAGTAATGACCATGAGTGACGGATTTGCACCTCTTTTTGATCTCGTCTTTCAATTCTAACCTTTTTTCAAAAAACGCTTTGGCGACAAGTTCACAAAGTTCAGCATCTCTTCTTCTCAGATCAATCCCGATCGATTCGATTCCCATTTCTGAGAATTCATCAATGTAATCCAGTAGCAATAAGTCAGCAGAATTGAGAATGTGCGCAAGACCCAGAGTGTCTCGGTAGACTTCAAATCTTTTCCCCAGCTCGTCGATTAACATTCCCTCAGGAATTGTAGGGTCTTTTGTCACCATCAGTTCGATTTTTCCAAATGCAAGAATTTCAAGTCTTCCATCATAATGTGCCAGAGTTTCCTTCATCTCGTCCTTATTGAGCTCAACGGAGAACGTATATTGGTACAATTTTGGGATCGTTAGGCTATTGAAGAAATTCAGGGAATAATGACCATAGAGCTTTCTATCTGAGTACTTCTGGATCTGACCTAATGTACACACCATTAGAGATTCCTCGTGTGTTTCTGGCACCTCTGTTGAGATTCTCGGCATCATCAATACAATTTCAATTCCTTGATTGTTGCAAAGTCGCTTTGCTTCATCGAATTGCTTATTCCAATCAAAATAAACTCTCGATGCATAGGGGAGTATTTTTTGAAGGGATTTAATGGATGAAATGTAAAACGATAATTCACACTCAGACCTTTGTCTTTTTTTGCAAGGCAATTCTAGTCTCAGAGTTCTTTCTTCTGCCTTTGTCGTTTGAAACGGGAACGCTTCTATCATTTCCTGAATTCTCGAAAATTCCCCATCCTTTGTTTTATACACTAAATACTCTCCATCTTGAAGATCAAATGGAGGGATTAGGATGTGTTCACTATCATTTTTTCCACTTAGGTCAACCTCGAAACCACCAATTTTTTTCCCGTTCTTATATAAAGTAATACCGTCACCATTCCGAATCGATTCAGATGTGATTCGGAGGATACCTCCTCTTACTATGCCAGTGCCAAGTGATAAACCACGCGACTCAGGGAATTCCCTCTGCATAATTTGTTCTTTCTCAAGGTAGCCTGAGGTGAATCCTCGATTGAAAACCGTTTCCAGTAACTCTTTTTCCCTTGCTGTAATAATCTCTTCTTCTCCTTTTTTCACTCTGGCGATTGCGTTTGAGTAAATCCTTGATGCTAGATAGACATAAATTGGGCTTCTCATCCTGCCCTCGATCTTAAAAGCATCGATTCCGATTTTCACCAAACGTGGCAAATTGTCGATCGCGCATAGGTCTGCGGTGCTTAACATATAATTCTCTTTGTTGCCAAGTTTGTACAATTTTCGGCAAGGTTGAGCGCACATCCCTCGATTACCGCTTCGTCCACCAAGTAAACTAGAGAACAAGCATTGGCCCGAATATGAATAACACAAAGCGCCGTGTACAAAAAACTCAAGCTCGATGTTTGTTTCTCTTCTCAATTTTTCAAGTTCAAAGAATGTTAATTCTCTAGCCAAGATTACTCTCTTAATTCCGTTGGCTTTAGCCCAAGCAGCGCATTCAGGCGAATGAATTCCCATTTGTGTTGAGGCGTGAATAGGTATTGAAAAATTATCTTTAATCAGTTTCAGAAGTCCCCTATCCTGGACGATAATCGCATCAATGTCAATAGACACAAGAAAGTCAACATGAGAGAGTGCAGCTGAGAGCTCTTTCTCTTTGACAAGTGTATTCACAGTTGCAAAAACTTTGACATCGTGGTCATGAGCAGTTCTGACCGCGGCTTTTAATTCGCCAGGAGTGAAGTTTTCCGCTAATCTCCTAGCACCAAATCGCTTTCCGCCGAGATAGACGGCATTCGCACCTCCGAGGATTGCCGCCTTGAGTGCATCTTTTGAACCAGCAGGTGCCACGAGCTCAACCACGATTTCACGTATGTCCTTGAGTTATAATTCTCTTCCTCCCACATAAGCTTCGCATGTTTAATGCCACTGATCGTTTTGCCATCGTAATGTTTCGCAAGCGTCTATTTCACAAATCAATAAATTGCATTCTTAGTTATTTAGTTTCATTGTAATAAATAGATGAATGGACTATTAAATCTAATCAGTGTCCGAGGAACATGAGGCGAGGCGGACGGTCATTTCTACGCATAAAAGACACATTATCACAAGATAATGAGGATGCGACACTCTGCCTGTACACGAAATCTGAAGGTAGACTTGAAATCAATTGCTGTAAATGTCAAGGTAAGCAAGATTTGAGAAATCCTAGATGTTTTGAATCTGTTATCAAAATTCTTTCGATTGAACCTGGCGTTGATGAGATTATTCTAATGGGCGATCAAGATGTCTCGTACGACAAATCGATCATTAAAATTCTTCAACACGCTTCGAAAATTGAAAGCTCATTCTTTTCTACATTTGCGAATTTTAACTTTAATAGGCATTGTACATCATGCCATATAAATCCACGGTTTCTACTGGGTCTTGTTATTGATCGTTTATCTGTTAAAGACATCAGACTCCCGTTGGGTAACCATTTTGAACATCAATCTGAAAAATGCCAGATTTGTTCAGAAAAACTAGAATTTTGGCTCAAATGCGCAAGTACAGAAATTGAGGCAATTGAACGAATTGTTGCGAGGGAACTTTTCATGGTGGTGACAACTAATGACGAAGGTCGTAATTAGAAGTCCTATTTCAAGAAATCCAACGAACAATGATCAGCGAAGTATCGCAAAGAAAGGATTCGATAAACTTGTCGCTGAAAGAAGCACTTACAGACCACACTATTCTGGCTGTTGGCTAATCAAGAACATTCCTCGGAACGCTAGAAAGATTGAAGAATATGAGATCAAAGATGCACGTGTCCAAATTTTCTCTTTAAATGAAGGGATCGAATACCTCTATTATATTATGCCATGGGAGTATGAACTTTCAAACGAATTGACGCAAATCGTTCGAAAGACGATCGAGCACCTAGGACAAAATCCGCCAAGAGATTTTTCCCTTTGTTTTGATGAGCTGAATTCGTATGTTCAATCAACCTCGCTCCAATTGATCAACTCGTTCATCAATAATAATGTTCTCATAAGAGATGACCATGGAACGGACAACGAAGAATTGCAGGAAAGGCTGGCGAGAATAGTAGCGAGATATACTGTAGGACTAGGGATTCTCGAAGCGATGTTATCGGACGATCGCATCGAAGATATTTACATTGACGCGCCAGCTCATGAAAATCCCATCTATGTTACCATTAATGGGATTTCTGGGTCAAACAGCATCGTGAGATGCGTCACAAATGTTGTTGCGACAAACTCCGAAATTGAAGGGCTCGTCTCAAGATTCAGGCAATATAGCAGGAGACCTTTTTCAGAAGCTTTTCCTATTATGGAGATTGATGTTGCCAGCTTTGATACCCGTGCGACTGTGATTGGCCCACCGTTAAGCCCGATGGGCACGGCGATAGCCTTGAGAAGGCATTCTCGATTTCCATGGACTCTGCTGAAACTAGCGTTCAATGGGACTATTGATTGTTACATTGCTGCTCTCATTTCGTTTCTGATAGATGGCCGTACTACAATATTGATTTGTGGACCTCGAGGAGCAGGGAAATCTGCACTATTAGGTGCAACGCTATTCGAATTTCCAAGAACTCAGAGAATTCTCACAATTGAGGATACCTCAGAATTGCCAGTGAAAAAGCTTCAGCAGCTTGGCTACAAGATCCAGTCAATACTTGTTGAAAATGAAATCGGTGTTGAAAGGGAAGAAAAAACAGACGAAGCACTCCGAGTCTCACTGAGACTTGGTGAGTCTGCCATTGTTTTAGGAGAAGTGCGAGGGAAAGAAGCTATTACGCTTTACGAAAGCATGCGAACTGGAAAAGCGGGATCTTCCGTTCTCGGAACGATACATGGTGATTCCGCTAGGACTGTCTATG
>JANHAK010000001.1 GCA_024464195.1 Methanomassiliicoccales archaeon
GATTAAAGTTAGGCACGTGTTTGCAGCATTATTTCTTGCGTTTCTCGTCGTTTTGCCAAATGCCTGGGGAGCAACCGACGCTGCGATTCCTTCAGAGCTGAAGGCCCAGTACGACAAGCAGGTCTATGATATCATGCCAGGTTTTGCCAAACCTGCGAGTTATGATGTAGTTAACGGATCAAACTGGTATTTCGGAGCTTTTGCATACAGTATGCCGCTGCCGACACAATATTGGCCAGCAGCGTGGAGCTGGTTCAGGACAGTTGATTCAAATATCATTCCAGTGTCTGCGAGACCCGCGTTCCTTTCATGGTGGGACTATGGTTTTGAGGCAATCCAGGCGGGACAGCACCCAACTGTCGCTGATAACTTCCAGAATGCTTACCAGTTTGCCGGCAACTTCATCATGTCTCAAAACGAGACCGTTGCCGTCGCGCTTTTTGTCATCAGAATTCTTGAGAAAACAGGACTTGAAAATGACACGATCGTTCAGGTGCTGGTCGATCATGGTGTCGATTACGCGAAATTGCGGGATATCATGACGAGACCAGAGAGGTACGTTGAGATCGTCAGGAATCATCCCGAAATTTATGGCCCCAGAGACGCGGATCTGAGTCCGACGAATGCGAAGTATGCTGCTGCGAGCGTTGAGCTTTCGAAGGTTGGTCTCGAGAATATTGTTGAGATTTATAACGAGCTCCGTCAGATGACTGGTGTGGATATCTCTTATTTTGCCATTGATAGCAGGCTTTTCCCCTTTACAGCGCTGAGCGCCAATATTTTCTACGCGCCGGCCAAATTAGCTGATTATAGAATCGACACGATTTCTAATTCCCCAATCGACTTTTTTGAAATTAAGGCGATTGACAGCGAGGGCGGAATTCACGATCTAGCAAATGTAACTTCTGACATGACGATCGTGAATTACCAGATCGTTTACAAGGAAATGTTCTATCGCAGTATGCTTTATCGTGCTTTCATGGGCTATGGACCGTATGATATAGGCGAGACGAGCCAGGGATTACCGGGCCTTACTGGTACATTATCAAGCTATCCGCCAATGCAGGGTTGGAACATGACGCATTTCAGAATGGTCTATAGGACTGCTTATTACAACCCCTTCCCTCCAGATCAGGTCAAGAATCATTCATCTGCATGGCGCGCGATTAGTTACGATGAGGCACTCGAACTTCGTGAAAAAATCAACAATGGTGAAATGCAGGGAACGGTCGATGCAAGTGCGAGTGCCCTGATTCAGGGCGTTGTCTTTCTCCAATACTACGATGGTGCTATCGTCGAGGGAACGGTAACGACCAATAGTGGGTTGCCTTATCCTGGACTCTGGGTCACAGTCCTTGATGAATATGGAATTCCGCATCAGACAGTGAAGACTGATGCGAATGGGCATTACGAAGTCATCGCGCCGTTTGGCGAGGTGAAACTGGTGTTCTCCTACGGAGATCTTGATCTAAGGACACAGATTGCAACTGAACTCAGTAGAATCTCTTTCAATGTGAGTTATGATCAGTCGATGAGGAAGAAAATCGATGCCGACAATGATGGGAAATGGGATTATTATATAACAAAAAATGTAGCCGTCAAGGGCAGTGCTATGAAGGGAAAGGTCTACTGGGATGTTGACGGTGACGGAACTTATACTTCTGGGACTGACACGATTATCGAAGGGGCAAAAGTGATCGTTGGAAATGAGAGTAAAGAACTTCAATACGAAACGATCTCGAGTGTTGGTGGCTACGGGTTCTATGGACTGCCGCCGATGAATGCGACTATATATGCTGTGCTTGATAATCATTCCTTTGGTCGTGTCCAGGTAACTCTGCTTCCGATGGGAAATATCACAAAGGATATCGGAATTAAACCCTCATCATTGAATGGTACAGCGATTTTTGCCGATGGGAATGTGGCCTCGGGATTGAATCTGAGAATCGTTGATACGATCAGCGGAAAAGAGATTACCACGGCGACAGATTCAAATGGATACTTCCATGTCGGAATGTTGTTTTCAGGGCGGTATCTCCTAAAGACACAAGACCTCTCTTATGCGATTGTGCCAGATGAAGTCAGCGTTATGGAAGGAGAAACTAAGACGATGGATCTGACAGTCTATGGTTCCATGAAAGTTTCTGGTCGTGTCATGATCGGAAGTTCAGTTGCGAGCAATGTAACGATTGCATTCCTCTCCAAAGCAAGCGAGTTCTGGACGAATAGTGATTCGAGAGGAATTTATGATGTTAATCTGCCTCGTGGGAATTATACGGTTTTCTGCCTGGCGATCCAGAATGGTGAAACTTACGTCTCTCTTACTGCTTTGAATTCCTTTGGTCCCATCGTGAATCATGATATCAAAATGGTACCAGGCAACTTCATCGATCTTTATGTTTCTGGTTCGTTAGGACCCGTCAGTAATGCCGAGGTTTTGATTCAATCGAAAACCAGCAACGCTGCTGTAAAAGCGGTGACAAATGCAACTGGTGGAGCGAGGATCATTCTTCCTCAAGGTACTTATTTTGTCTATATCAGAGGAAATGAAGAGGCATATTGGGGAGACATGTTTGTTGATTCGTCGAAGCGTGTTAACATTGTACTATCATCCGCTGCCTCAATTTCGGGTGTGACATGGTATGATGCTAACAACAACGCAATCATGGACTCAGGCGAACAGATTTCAGGTGTAAAATTGACATTGTACGATCGCGATGGCAGAGCAATTGAAGCGACAAGTGATTCAATCGGCAGTTTTTCATTCGTAGTCCCTTCAGGTTATTCGTATGAGCTTTCGTTAAGCAAAGGTGGTTATGCGTCGAAGGTTTTGAGTTTCCCGCTTATCGAATCATCGATTTCCCAGAATGTGAGACTTGTTCCTCTCAACCGCACGATCACAGGTATCGTGTATTACGAGTCGGCACCGATTGCCGACATTTTGGTAAAATTTGTATCGGCCTATGGTAATGTTTTCGTGGCGAATAGCGGATCCTCGGGTACTTTTTCGATTTCAGTTCCACCAGGAAATTACGAAGTGATTGTCGATCAGAATGTTTCGTCGGTGAATAATGCGACAAAATATCAATTTACTTCATCAATACAAGTTCCCATCGGTTCTGACCCATCCTTGTTACAAATCGATCTTGTGAAGAGGGTAAGAGTATACGGATCGCTCTATCCAGAAAGGAGTGGTACGACAAAGATAACTTTCAATGGGCCTGAGGAAAGAACGATCACGACCTCTGGGAGATTTGATCTTTACCTTGTGGAGGGTAACTATAGTGTTTATGCGCTCAACGACCAGGTAATTACTGATTATGCGTTTTTCGATCTTATCCACATCGATGCGTTTGTTTCACCACTAAATCTAACAACATCCATTGCGAAAATGGTTAGAGGCACGATCTATTTTGAAGGCTCACCATTTTCTTACGTTGTTCCGGTTGAGATCAGAAATGATGCTGGTGCGATCATTAAGATAAACTCTTATGTTAGCGGTATTTTCGAAGCCATATTACCATACGGGAATTATTCGGCAGGAGTTGATTATCACACGAAGACAAGAATCGGTCTAGAAACGCGGTATGTGCGTTATACTGGAAATACATCACTGTTCGTTCCTTCTTTAACAATGTCCACTATCGTGTTAAATCGCACTTATGATAATGTGACTCTTAGCGGGTCGGTATTCGATTCGAGTGGATCATTGGTTTCTGCAACGATCGAATTCATTCCCATATCTTCCACAGCAATGAGCGCATCAGTGACATCTGGGATTGGTTCATACGCGTTATCGATCGCACCTGGAAATTACAGTGTGTATGCAAGGCAGGTCGGTGGGCTAGGCGTATACCTTGGCGTTGTTAATGTGTCACCGCAGTCGAACAAAATTTTTGACATTACTCTCGTGCCTGGGTTTAGGTTTGCCGGTGAAACCCTGAAGGAATACGCGCCTGGCAATGCGACGATCGAGATTACATCAGCGAACGGGGCGAAATTGAGTGCGTCTTCATCATCTTCAGGCTCTTTTGAAATCATCTTGCCTCCTGGTGAATATAGTGTAAAATTCACTTCTACTGGAATGGAGAAGGGGATCTCTGTTCGTTATTACGCGAATACATCGATCAATTTGATTACTGATCTAAGCCGAGCGATCAAAATGGAAAAGATTCCTGAAAGGGGCGTTGATTTGCAGTGGAATGAGGCTGAGAAGACGACACTGAGGACTGGGCAGACAGCGGTTTACAACTTAAGAATCGTCAATAAGGGGAATGTGCTAGATACTTTTAAGCTCGAGGCGCAGGCTGCGAACTGGAATGTTGTGTTTTCCCAGAGCACGGTGAGCGTCGATTTCGGCTATTATAATTCTCAGCTAGTTACGGTGAGCATTACACCATCGGCGAGTGTCTATGTCTCACATTCGCCGATTAAGATCACTGCAATCTCGCTCAATAACGCATCGATTCAGGATTCTGTATTAATCGACGCGATCATCCTCCCATATTACAGTTTGAATCTCAAGTTCGATAAACCCTATCAAGTCAATGGAACGCCCTATTCTTACAGCATAAAACTTGAGAATAACGGGAACGATGAGGACACGATCAATATCAGCATTGCAAATCGAGTTCCACTCGCTGAGCTGGGCTGGAAAGCAGAGGTGAGGCTTGGCGGCGAGAATCCTGTTAATAATCTCACGGTCACCTTGCAAGCTGGGAAAGTCAAATATTTCGATGTTCTCCTTACACCGATACGAGAGAATCCTAATCCAAACATTGAGGTCGTCATCTCAGCAACTTCTCAGAAGTCTTCAGATGCGTACGCATTGCTGATAGTGAAGCCTCCGCTCCCTCTAATTATTCTGCCTTCAGGCGGCGTGAGCGTTAGTGGGGAAAATGTATATTTTGAGCCGGCAGAAATTCCCATCGAGACAATCGCTCTTACAGGTGCAACCTTGGCGGCGTTTGTGATTTTCATCCTCATGGGTATACACAGGGGGGTATTCAGACGAAGAAGGCGCTGATGGCGATTGTATTCACGATAACGATTTTTTGTCTTTCCGTTTATCCACTTGCGAGTATTAGTGTCGCTGCATATGACCCCATATACGTTTCCATCGATGGCAAAAATTGCATTGCTATTAGCGAAAAATCGGAATATATAATCAGGGTTGTTGGCGGCCCTGGAGACGAACCTGGAGGAAATTTTAGTTTCACAGCGAAATTGATCGGCCCATCACCAGCCGAAGCAAAAGTTATTCCGACTAACGGAAAATCCTCGACTGGCCTTTTCAGAGTCAATGTGACGGCGCCACCGACGGCGCGAGACATGATTCTGCGCATCAATGTCACTTCGGTTTCTGCCAACGGCACGCTCGTTGAGAAGGTGACGAAAGATTTCCCTATCAAGGTGCTGGTTCCTGTTGTCATCACAGCGACTGTGAGGAACGATGGGAACATGTCAGTGAAGAATATCCCCTTTGCGATCTACGCGGATGGATTGAAAATTTATGAAACGACGATAAATCTCGATCCGAAAACATCAAAGACAATCATTTTCAATTGGACCGACCCATATTTGAAGCCCGGGGAGCATGTCATTACGGTGATGATTGACCCAGGAAACACTCTCGTCAAGCTCGATACCGGCGGCACTTCATTCACAACGACAATTTTTGTTGGGAAGACCGATTACGGCTTTGTCAACGCGCTGCTAATTGGAATCCTTCTCTTATCTGTGTTTTCAATCTACTTGGTGTACCGGCGACCAAAAAGAAGAAGGATGAAGCGGTAAACCTTGATTCGCTAGCAAAGTTATGAATTTTTTATTCTTCTCTGTTAATATTTTAATTCAAAAAATCGGAACTTGATTAGATTTGAAAAGTTCTCACGTGAAGAAATAAGCCCGTCGAAATGATGAGAATTTTGGGACGATTTATATAGGCGATTCATGATAGGGCGAATTCATGGCCGGAAATCTCATTGAGATCACAGATGACAACTTTGAGCGGATCAGAAAGGAAAATTCTAAACTCATTATTGACTGCTGGGCTGAATGGTGTGGTCCGTGCAGAATGCTCGCCCCAATTTTCGAAAAACTCGCAGCTGAATATTCCGGAAAAATAGTCTTCGGCAAAATGAATACCGATCACAATCCTGAACTCGTGAGGCGGTTCAGAATCATGGCAATTCCGACGCTTCTTTTCTTTAGGGACGGAGAGGTCGTCGATCAAATTGTAGGTGTCGTGCCGAAGGAGGAAATTGCAGAAGCGATAAAGAGAAATTTCTGACATCGATGTGACTGATTTCCTTAATCGAAACCTTCTAGAGGCGTTATTCTGCACTTTTCCATCTGCTACGCTTGTCAACTTTTTGAGCTATCTAGATCTCTTCGAAAATCCTCTAATTTTTCCTGAAGACGTTTTGAAGTCACCGCAACGGCGACTTCTCCTCTCGTCTTTTCAAGAAGTGAACGAGCGATATCCTGTTTTCTTCTTATCGGGACGATAGCATCTGGATAATCGAAGCGCATGAGAATGAGAAACAGATCCTCCATCATGTCGAGATACTTCACAGCCTCATCTGTCTTGTCTTTCCTCAGTGCCTCGAGTGCGAATCGTCGCAGTTCACCAATGACATCAGCAAGACCTAGAAGATAGGATGTGGATGTGATATTTAGTTCTTCTGGATCTGGAAGTTCTTCGTTTTCGACGATTGCGAGAAGTATCGATGCTTCAGCCATTTCAGCCATTGCGTCCTCAACCAGGCCAGAATTCCAGATATCAGGATGGTCCTCGAGGAGGCTCCTGAGGCGGTGAACCTCATCTTTTGCTTCTGCTAACGCCTCCTTAACATCTTCTTTCCTGTGAATCGAATGGACGATGCCCGTTGAAATTCTAATGATCGCTCTTGATGACTTAATTGCCACTTCCCGTACGGCATCTTTTTCATCGAGCTTATATTGTATTCGATTGGCAATCTCTTCCAGATTTCTCATAGTCCAGAAATAGACGACATCATTTAAATACGATTATGTTTGACTGCGCAGTTTCTTCATATGTTCAATTCTTTTCTGGATGAGCTCTTTCTTTCCGATATCGTGGCGCACGTAGATTGCCTCGCCGGTGACATGTTTCAAGCCACGCTCGCATTGTGCCTCTGCCTTTTCTACAGTCCCATCAATTCCAACGACCGCAATTGCCCTCGAGGTCGTCGTTGTGATAATGCCATTGTCCTCATTGACAGATGCGTAGAATAATTGAGCTCCCTCCCTTTTTACGGCCTCTTCATCGACCGATATTTTCAATCCACTCTTTGGTTTCGTTCCGTACCCATCTGGCACAACGTATTTGCAGACTGTCGCTTTATTCTCAAAGGCAACCTTCGATTGTGATAAGTTACGATCGACAATTGCGGCGCAAATATCAACAAAATTACTCTTAAGCAAGGGAAGAACGTTCATCGCTTCTGGATCGCCGAGACGTGCATTAAATTCGATAACCTTTGGGCCGTCGACGGTGAGCATGAATTGGCCATAGAGGAATCCTACATAGGGGCACCCTTCATCTCTCATGGCGCTGACGGTTTTTCTCATAATTTCCATCGCTTTGTCAAAATCTTCTGCCGTCATGAACGGAAGGAGATGATCTTCCGTCGAGTACGAACCCATACCTCCTGTGTTTGGCCCCACATCTCCTTCGTATGCCCGCTTGTGATCCTGAACTAGCGGCATTGGCACAACCGTTTTCCCATCAACAAATGATTGAAGCGTAAACTCCTCACCTTCCAATCGCTCTTCAAGGACAACGCCAATGCCCCCAATTCTTTTTTCGAAAATCTCTTTGATGTAAGAAAGCACTTCATTCTTATCCTTTAAGTGTTCCCCCTCAATTTTCACCCCTTTTCCGCCAGTTAATCCAATAGGTTTGACAGCCAGATATTTATCACAATTGACGATAAATCTCTTTGCATCTTCAAAATCATTAAAGGTTTCGAAATAAACATTGCCGGGAATATCGTATTTCTTCATGAGAGTCCTCATGAAGCGCTTTGATGTCTCGATCCTCGCAGCTGCCTTACTTGGCCCTACGCATCCTATCCCTTGTCTTGAAAGCGCATCAACAAGGCCAACATCGAGCGGCGCTTCAGGTCCGATGACCGCGATCTCGACTCCTGCGTCAACAGCGAACTCCGTGATAGTTTCGAAATCGATCTCCTTGATCAGTCTGAATTCCTTACAAATTCTTGCAATACCAGGATTCCTGTTGCTCATTGCGGCATAAACCTCAGCGCCACCATCAACGAGCGCTCGCACAATTGCATGCTCTCTTCCTCCCCCTCCTACTGTTAAGACTTTCATCGCAATCCCTGTGATGAAAAAGGTCTCAGCGTTTATAAATGTGACTTGCACACGATATCAACTATTCTAATTTTGGACTCGTTGAGAGACTCTGTTCTCTAATTATTCCTTGAATTACGATAAGTCATCAAGTGAAATGCAGTCAGGCCATTGGAAAAATCCAGCTGTTAAAAATCAACTTCAAGATCTTTGAGAAGATCTGGTATTCCCGCTCCGGTTTTGACACTGATCAAATGGAGAGTCTTATTCTTCGTAATCTTTTGGTAGTCGTCTGTAATTCTTTGAGGATCCACATCAAGATATGGAACGAGGTCGATCTTATTTAGCGCGGCTACATCCGCTACGGAGAAGATCAAAGGGTGTTTCCTTACCATATCGTCTCCTTCTGTCACGGAAATTACGACAAGTCTCTTATCAGTCCCAAGGGGAAAATCCGCCGGGCAGACAAGATTGCCGACATTTTCGATAAATAGAAAATCAATCGATTCGAGATCCAACTTCTCGAGCGCATGGCTGATTAAATGTGCATCTAGATGGCATTCTTTGCCTGTGTTGATATTGATCGCTGGAATACCAAGCGATCGAAAACGATTGTAATCGTCTTGGCCAGCCACATCACCAGCAATCGCAGCAGGGCGTTTCCCTTTCTTGATCATTTCTGAAGCGATTCTCTCAATTAACGCTGTTTTACCTGAGCCGATCGATCCCATCACGTCGATTGATTTGATACCATTCCTCTTGAGAAGTTCGTGATTTTCATCGGCAATTTTTCTGTTCTCGGCGAGCACGTCAATTTCCATTGATATCTCAGTAATCTTGTGCACATGCCGGTATTGAAATTCAAGATAGAAAAATTGTTGTCTATCGATCTAGTGATCAGATTTTTCTTCATTGTTGATGATTAAGGTTAATTAGTCAGGAGAAATAGGGAGGACGAATGGTGGCGCAAATCAGATTTTTCGATTAAAAATTCGATAGAATCTTCATGATGGTCGGTCAGTAATCATTTGATCGAGGCAGATTAAGAAATGAGCAACGATTGTTTAGGGCAAGTCTTTTAATTGATTATTTTGATTGATAAAATTTGAGAATGATGCATTTTTGAGAATGATGCATTAAGGTATGTTAAAACAAGATGTATTGTAAAAATTCAAAATTCGGCAAATGAAAAGGTACTTTGACTGTCGATCTGTGATAGGGTGTTAGGTTGCATGCATTTTTCATGTGTATCATATATTTCTGAACAAAAAGGAAAAATGCAATGTAAGTTCTGGGTCCTGCTCTAATTCTCAAGGCTGAGGCTATGATTAGCATTTTCTTTTCCCTACTGTTTTCCCTCTTAGGCGTCAATTCCAGATAATCATTATCATAAAAGAAAAACCGACAAAGTTTATATAAAGAGATTCCATTATTACATCTCAGTACCTTTCAAACAGGGAGGAAGGATTTGAACAGTCTTTGGGGTGTATTTATGAATTCGGACAAGGAAAATAAGCGTGAGCCATCAATGGGTCACGCTTTGGGAAAGCGGACGCTGGTATATCTCGGTGCTCTGGTATTTCTTTTTGCACTGGTTCTTATCATTAACACCAGTAATGCAAGTGCAGCGGGACCTACCTACGTTTACGAAGACATTTCCACGGACACAACATGGACGGAGGATGGCAGCCCCTACATTTTGAACGAATCAGTTTCTGTCCTCTCGGGAGCTACTTTGACTATTGAACCGAATGTGACGGTTATGGTAGATCCTGGGAATGTTTTGGAGATCAAGGGGGAACTGGTAGCGATTGGGACTTCCGCCGAACCGATTCTTTTCACGGCAAATGGCACATGGTTTTGGTCTGGGATCTATGTTGATGACTCGGGAATTGCAGTATTTAGCAATGTGATCATCGAACTAGCAGACTACGGTCTCTATATTGAAGATTCAAGCGTTGCGATGACCGATACCGTCATTCAGTATATTTACATTGCAGGGATCTGGTGGACGTCGAGTGGAGACATCGATGCTGAGTTGTCAGGCGTTGAAGTCAACCATACTTTATGGCAAATGGGAATAATGCTGATAGCGAACAACGGAAATGCATCGGTCTCTCTAACAGATTGCATAGTTAACGACACAAATGGGCCTGGAATTGTTGTTCAAGCGACAGGCTGGATAAATGCGGAAATTACCGGTACAGCAGTGACAGGATCTGCAGCGAATTCAGGTATCATTTTGTATTCTACTGGTGGAGATGTCACAGCGACCTTGGACTCGGTTATTGTGAATGCATGTGAATTGAATGGTATACTCATCTATTCGGCGGTTGGAGCTGTTGACGTTCAGGTGAGCGGATCTTTCATTTCTGGAAACGGGCAAGCCGGTCTCCAGGCGGAGGGATCAACTAGCGCTATTCTTATACTTGAGAATTCTGAGTTCTCTGAGAATGTCGTTGGTGTTGCGGTTTATTCCGTCGATGGCGATGCTGTCGTTGGGTTGTCAGGCGTATCAATCCTCGAAAGCTTGGATTACGGATTGATTGTAAACTCAGCTGCTGGTAATGTCGAATTGAGTCTCACTTCAACTATCATTAACAACACAGAATGGGCGATGGGTGTATTTGCTAAATCTAACGATGCCGACGTGAGTGCAGTGATTCAAGAAACCTCGGTTATTGGTGGAGCTGCAGGTATTGATCTAGAGGCCGGTGGTGATGTATCTGTTGCAATCACTGATTCTAGCTTTATGGCTAACGGATTTATGTCAATGGTTGTCGTCGCCGGTGGACTAGCAACTGTTAACGTCGAGAACAGCTACATGAATGGTGAAGAAGCAAACCAACTTTCATGGTATTATCCGAAGGAAATCGATTACGAGTACGAAATCATCAATCCTGATGGATACACGAGCTTGTCGGTTCTGAATGTTCCACTACCATTTGAATTCCCGTTCGGTACTGGAACATATACAAACATTGCAATCAGTCCATATGGGTTCATTTATGTGGGCTCTCCTGGTTGGATTCCCTTCCCGATCGATTTGGAGTCGGTAGCAGCCAATTTGATCGTACCATGTCAGGATTACTTTACCGCTGTATACTGGCCTTATGTGAGCTACAAGATAGTAAATGACGAGAAAATCATTGTTCAGTGGTATGTAAACAGATACGCCGATCCTTGGGCTGTTACAAACGTCTTTGAGGCAATCCTCTATTCAAACGGTGACATACAGTTTAACTATGCGAACATGGATGCGTTGAACTCGAACGATAGGTCATATGATTATGGTGTTAGAACAACAGGTTCCTGGGATGTGGCAATTGTCCTTAATGACATTTGGCTTCCAAATGTCTACAATGCGGATTACAGGAGTATTTATCTCACGAGAGAATCATTCGGAATGTATGGCGCATATGTAGTATCAAACAGTGGTGTCGAGGCTTCGATACTCGACAGCACGATCAGTCACTATGCAGGCGCTGGTATCCTCTTCATATGTGAAAACGGAGATGTTAAGGTAGACGTGAATAATCTAACGGCGGAGTACATTCTAGGCATGGATACATATGGCGTTGCCATAGGCGCTCTCACATTCAACGGCACAATGCATGCAACCGTCACCAATTCAGAATTCTCTCACATAGCTAATCTTGCAGTCGGCTTCTTATCGTCACCCTATTGGGGTGGGGAAGATATCGTCGAGATTACATCGAACATTTTCAACGAGGTTGGATGGGCTATTGCCGTTGTAACGCAAGTGGAAGATGATGATGGCTTCAACGAAATGGTCGAGTTCAGTGCTACGAGAACAATCTCCGAGAATGTCGGATCTAACAGCGGTGGCATAATGATTGGGGCGATGATAGGTATAGGCGACTCTGTGTGGAATGTCTCTATCGCGGATAGGGTCATTAATAACAGCTTCTCCGGCGAACCGACGTTCTGGGGAATGGGAGGAGAATCGTTCATCGAAGTAAGGCATGATCTCTACAGCGAAGACATGAATATGTCTGCCAACTTTGTCACTGAGATTGTCGGAAACTCGATTGATTCTGTGGCAACATACAGGGGTATATGGAGTGGTGTATTGGTTGATGATGAGGTTGCCTCATACGGCGCAACAACGGCCATTACTTCAAGCATCGTTATCACGAATAATGTGATCTATGGGCAGAGTGACTTTGACGGCATAGACGTTTATTACGGCGCAGATTCGGATACCGGTCTCTATTCAGTCATCGATATTGCGATAAATGATAATGAAATCAAGGCTGAGGAATATGCCTGGGATGGTATCTATATTGATATTGAAAGCTACCTAGAATACGGCCGCGGTGACGGATCGCTCGATGCGAATATAGTAACTGAGAGAAACCTGATCGAGAATGCATCTTACGGTATTTATATCGAGGCAGAAGCGGGAACATATAATCATTTCGGCAACCAGGCAGCGACTTTAATGGTGTCGGTATCGGACAATGAGATTATTGCGTTCTACGAGATCATTGATGTCGAGATCTACGGTTACGCTATATATGACTACTATTACCCGTTGTACGAAACTGAAGTCTCATCAATGCAATCAGTCACCTTTGATGTCAGCATCACGGGGAACAAGGGAACATATTATCCAAGTGAATGGGCAGGTGGTCTCTACGGTATGGGAGTTTACACCTATGCTTATGCATACGATTGGATGAGTCTGTTCTCCCACCCGTCGTGCTATATGGATGGAACCATCTTGATCGCTGACAACACGATAGAAGTCGCTGGTTATGCATCGTACGATTCGGCAATTTGGAACTGGAACTATGCCACCGCGTCGTACAGTGATAGTATTGTTGTCTCATCAATTTCAACTACGGTCACAAACAATCTGATAAACGTGACAACGGATTCCGACTCCGCTGACATATACGGAATAGAGATTTATGATGATGTGGAAGCAAACAGCTACTACTATCAATTCGCTTCATCACCTATTGCAACATTGATTTCCAACCTTGTGATCAGCGGAAATGAAATCAGAGGTCCGATATACAATGGGATTTTCGTAGAATCTTACGTTCAATCA
Source organism: Methanomassiliicoccales archaeon (assembly GCA_024464195.1). GTDB lineage: Archaea > Thermoplasmatota > Thermoplasmata > Methanomassiliicoccales > JACIVX01 > JACIVX01. Next base: position 13,421 of record JANHAK010000001.1, read on the forward strand.
GAATACGGTAAATCGTCTGTCAATTATCAGACATCGCAAGAAATATCAAACAATGTGATCTCAGGATATCTCGGTTACGGTGTTATTGTCGACTGGTACTTTGAGGCAGATCAATACTCGCAGGATGCATTCAGCACAAACGCAATCGTGAATGCGACGGTTGCAACGATTATTAAAGACAACTTGATTTCGTCGGAGCTCTCTGATTGGTATGAAGCCACAGGCATTTCGCTGTACGCAAATGCGTGGTCCAATTGGGGCATTGAGGGTTACATTAACTCGAACATTACTGTGGAGATCAATTCAAACGAGATCTCATTTAGCCCACAAGTGGAATGGAGCTGGACCGAAGGAATTTACGCCTATTCATATCCATGGGGTCTCATTAACGTTGTTGCCGATGGAAATGTCATAGAGAACGCTGGTGTTGGTATAGATCTTGAAAGGTGCATTGTAAAGGTGACAAACAATGTAATATCGAATCCAGTATACGAAGGTGTATATCTGTACGAATCAACTGGCGTTGTATCGGGAAATGAAATCTTTGGCGGCATATACGCGCAGGGGATTTACCTCGAGGATTGCTTCCAGATGAATATTTCAGACAACAAAGTTGATGGCTGCGGTGACGGAATTTACGTATACTATTCGGGCGATCTTATCATATCAGACAATATACTGATGAATAATGGGCTCGAAGGCTACGATACATTTGGACTGTACATTTACGAGGCATCTAATGTGACCATTACAGGCAACACAATAACAAACAACGCGGTCGGGGTTGTGATCTACTACTCTAATGACATCGTATTCTTAGATAACGTCGTCAGCGACAATCTCTATGAGGGCGCATACTTCGAAGACTGCGAATCGCTTGTCATTGAAAGCAACGTCATGTCGGAGAACGGTGGGAGCGGTCTTGAGCTTGAGGATTGTTATTCGGTCGTTATCGGTAACAATACAATCCGCGAGAACCTGCTATATGGTCTCTACATTGATGAATCAGGGCCAGTGACCATTTACAATGGTATCTACTTGGATAACACTTATGATGGAATCTATGCCTACGGCGTGGTCGAATGGATTGTTGATGATGTCTCTGAAGTCAGAAACAACGCAATCACTCTGTACGGTGATCTGACTGTCGTCAATGGCGGCATGCTTACCCTCGACAATGTGTGGTACTTCATACTTGGCGAAGATTGGATGGATAATGTACCGCAGATCATCGTTGAGGAAGGGGGAACGCTTATCGTCGTTGCCTCAGGTATCAGTTCCTACAGCTGGTGGCCTGGGCCAGAAATACTCCAGGGCGGTTATTACTGGAGCTTCGAGGTCTATGGGACACTCGATATGGAATCAAGCGAGGTAAGCGGTGCCATTGAGATTTACCTAGGACCAACATCAAATGCAGACATCAGAACAAGCGTAATCTATGAAAACTGGAGAAATGGTATCCACATAGACAACTGCTCGCCAAGAATCTCGGCGACGACGATCATTTACAATGGCATGGACGGTATCTTCATCGAAGGAGCAGATGCGGCTCCGACAATCATGGATTGTCTGATCGCAATGAACAACCGCGGAATCTACGCAATCGATTCGAGCCTTGCCAATGTCGTTGACAATGTGATCGTCGCCAACTGGGGCATCGGTATCTATGTGGTTAGAGCGACTGGTTCAATACATGACAATATCTTGTTGTTCAACCCAGTTGAAATCTACATCAAGGACAGCACGGTAACGGTCGAGGACAATCAGATCGGTTACTCAGTGATCATCGACATTATGTCCAAGTACGCACCGGCTCTCATCGGTGGAGGTTATGTCCCACTCTTTGGCGAATGGATGCTCACCCCCGAGATCATTGCGGAAGCCCAGATGAACCATATCGGTCTATATGCAGTCAATTCGACTGTTTCGTTGAGCGATAACGTTTACGGCATGCTCAAATACGCGATCTATGTAACTCAATCAACACTGACAGTCAGTGATACGATTAAGATGACAACGCTTGTTCTACCTTACTACGATGAATATGGAACTCTGTGGAATGTGTCGCTACCGATCATTGTATACGATGGTATCTATGCAGCGAAGTCCAATGTCACGGTTAATGGCGGCATGATCAGCGTCCTTGACGATGCGATCTTCCTTGAGTCTTCGAATGCAGATCTGAGAAATGTCGTACTTGACGCGGGCGACTTCGATATCTATCTCACTGACGGATCGACTGCATGTGCGATCGAAGTCACATTCGAGAAAGCAAAGGTCCTGGACACATCAGTTCTGACGGTGTACTATAAGCTAACAGTAAGGGCTCTTGATCAAGATGGTTTGCCAGTAAGCGGAGTCTGGGTTGTTGTCTACGATGAGGAAGGCAATGTTGTCGGAGAAGGTGCGACAGATGACGGAGGCAACTTCAGTCTCTGTGCAGTTGGTTACGTACAGACAAGCGCTGGCGTGGGAGCTGCAAGGACATACACGGTTAACGCATCATTCGATCAGGGATATGTAGAGAAGAATGTCGTGTTGGACAAGAATACCGAGGTCATCATTGAGACGCCTGTGGAGAAGGCTGTAACATACAGCCCTGGATTTGCGTTCATATTCCTGATGATTTCGATATTCTTGGTAGCTGTGGCGCTTCTCGTGGAAGCTGGAAAGAAATAAACTCATTCTTTTTTCCTTTTTCCTTTTATTTTTTTACAACAATTTCCTACCAAAATAGTTAAGGCTGGATTCTATTCTCTTCTCGGGATAAACGATGAGTTACTCTGCAAAAGTTCTTTCACTTTTAGAAAATTGCGGAGCAACCGAAGGCGATCGGATTATTGTGGAGACGGGTCAGAAGAAGATGGAAGGCATTCTGATGCCGCATCATTCTTTCAGCAATCCAGATGTCATTATTTTGAAACTCGGGAACGGCTATAACGTTGGAATCAGAGTTTCTGATAGCACAAGAGTTCGCTTGATCGAGAAGGCAATCAGTAAATCGATGAAACGATCTGAGTATGCACCACAAATTGAAAGGAAGACAATTTCCGTCATCGGAACGGGTGGGACAATTGCCAGTTATGTCGATTATCGCACAGGTGCCGTTCATCCCGCATTGATGGCAGATGAACTCGTCAGCGCTGTACCTGAGATCTCAGAGATTTGCAACGTGAGGGCTGAAGTTCTCTTCTCGATCTTCAGCGAGAATATGACAGTTCAACGATGGCAAGCGCTTGCGGAGGCAGTTGCGGATAAGCTCGGTGAGGGCGTTGAGGGGTGCATAATCCCCCACGGTACTGACACAATGGGATATACTGCGGCAGCGCTTTCTTTCATGTTTGAAAGCCTTCCGCGACCGGTGATCCTTGTCGGTGCACAACGATCTTCCGATCGTCCTTCATCCGATGCGTACACGAATTTAATTGCAGCCGCGAGATTTGCGGTCGAATCGGATGTTGCCGAGATATGCGTGCTCATGCACGAATCGCCATCAGATACTTCTGCCTTGATTCATCGCGGTACAAAGGTAAGGAAGATGCACACGAGTCGACGGGACGCTTTCAAGAGTATCAATGCGTGGCCGATTGCGCGAATTCATTTCGAAGGTGGTATTGAATATCTATCAGATTACCGAAAAAAGAATGGCAATCGAGTTATTCTGAAAAAAGAAATGGAGGAGAATGTTGCACTTCTGTACTTCTTCCCTGGCATGAGTGTTTCTAAATTCGAGAACATACTGCGTGAACACCGGGGCATTGTAATCGCGGGATCAGGTCTCGGACATGTCTCGTCTGATATGGTTCATTCGATCGCAAGAGCAATTCGATCAGGAACAACAGTCGTCATGACATCTCAGTGTCTTTATGGAAGAACTAATCTCAACGTATATGATACTGGAAGGGACCTCCTTGCCGCAGGCGTCATTCCAGGTGAAGATATGCTGCCTGAGACGGCGTACGTGAAATTAATGTGGGTGCTCGCTCACGCCGCGTCAGAAAAAGATATCGAATCAATGATGCGCGAGAATCTCCGCGGTGAGATCTCGCAAAGGAGGGAGCTCGATGAATAGTGAAGCAATCATCGGCCTCGAAATCCACCAACAGCTCGATACGAAGAAACTTTTCTGTTCCTGCGATTCGACGCTTGTTGATCTCGAAGGTCTCACTTTCACGCGGAGGTTAAGGCCTACTCAGAGCGAACTCGGCGACGTTGATCGTGCAGCGCTTGCTGAGGCAGAGAAACGCATGAAATTCAATTACCAAGCGCCTCGCGGCGTCTCGTGCCTTGTGGAAGCTGATGAGGAACCGCCTCACGACGCGAATCGAGATGCGATTGAGATTGGTTTGACAATCGCCTCTCTCTTGAACGCGGCACCGGTCGACGAGATACATTTTATGAGAAAAATCGTTATCGATGGCTCGAATACGACGGGCTTTCAGAGAACTGCCCTTATCGCTCTTGACGGCTCAATTGAGATCAATAATAAAAGGATTTCAATTCCGACGATTTGCCTTGAGGAGGATGCTGCAAGAAAGATCGAAATAAAAACTGGCGAAGTTACTTACAGATTGGACCGTCTTGGCATACCCCTTATTGAAATCGCGACAGGCCCAGAGCTTCACACGCCAGAGGAGGTCAAGATTGCGGCGCAGAAGATCGGGTCGGTTTTGAGGGCAACGAAGCGTGTAAAACGCGGAATAGGCACAATACGGGAGGATCTTAATATTTCAATTCCAGGTGGAGCAAGAGTTGAGATCAAGGGGGTTCAGGAGCTCAGGATGTTACCGATCTACGTTTCAAAGGAAATCGAAAGGCAGAAAATGTTACTTGAAATCAGTGAGATACTTCGATCGCGATCAGTTCCAGAAGTTACTCCTCATTTTTTCGACTGTACCGAGATTTTTAGGAATACAAGATCGAAGATTGTGCGATCATCGATTTCGTCAGGCGGCAAAGTTCTTGTTCTCCCACTGAAGGGATTTGCTGGCGTGCTTAAGAGCGCGGATAATCGTTTTCGCCTTGGTGCTGAGCTTGCACAATATGCGAGGTCGAAAGGAGCTGGAGGAATCTTTCATACAGATGAATTGCCCGGTTACGGAATCGATGAAGTCATGGTCGCCACTGTAAGGAAAACACTTGGACTCGAGGAAAATGACGCGTTCGTTATGTGTGCTGACCTGCCAACAAAGGTCGAAAGAATTCTCGAAGCAGTTGCATTGCGTGCTAATTATGCTTTGATTGGTGTGCCTGAGGAAACTCGTGACCCGTTGCCTGACGGAACGACCGCTTATAGCAGACCATTGCCAGGCGCAGCCAGGATGTATCCTGAAACCGACGTCAAACCGATTACCGTCGATGTTGAGTTGATCACGCGCATTAGAGAGAGATTGCCAGAGTTGCCCGAATCCAAGGTTAAGCGCTTCGTGTCGCAATATGGCATTCATGAGCAGCAAGCCGAGCAGATTATCAGGGAAGGCTTCGAAGAGATTTTCGAGGAAATCGCCTCGAAATGGGGCCTTGGGAGCATCGCTGCGAAAACACTGTTAAACACCTTCCCTGAGCTCGAGAGGGAAGGTGTTGGTGTTTACTCAATTGATGATGCTCGAATCAAAGAGCTTTTCCAGGCGCTCTACGATAACAGATTTGCAAAAGAGGCGCTTCCGGATATCCTCCGATTGATCGCAAAAGGGATCCCTCTGGAAAAGACGATCGAGGATCTCGGTTTGAAAACGATTTCGATGGACGAGGCAGTGGCGATTATTGAACGAATCGTTGAACAAAGAAGAGAATTCATCGAAGAGAGGAAAATGAACGCGATGGGGCCTCTCATGGGTGAGGTTATGTCGCAGTTGAGAGGCAAAATCGATGGCAAGATCGCAAGCGAATTGCTAAGAAAAGCAATTGCGAGGATCATTGGAGACTAAGGAACTCGGAGGCGAAGAACAGTCAATTCCTCAAAGAACATTTTTCTCTTCGCGATAAAATCAACTTTGAAAGGGACAAGTAGTTCCTTCAATGTATCTTGATTCATGAGCGAAGAAACAACAATGAATATCCTTCCCGTTTTCTTTAGAAATAGAAGGACGGAACGGAGAAAACGTTGCAAGACTTCAACACCATCGGCCCCTCCAGCCCAAGAGATTGACTCATATGTGTCTTTATCAACGGGTAGATAGGGCGGGTTGAAAATGATTATGTCAAATTGTCCAGTAATCGCAGAAAATAGATCGGAACGAAGGACGTTTACAGGCACAGAGTTTCTTTCGGCATTGCCCCTCGTACATTGTACGGCTTCCTCCTTAATATCGACGGCGGTGACGATAGCGCCGGCCATCGCGCAGTGAATCGAAATGATACCGGTTCCGCATCCGATTTCGAGGACCTCCTCGTCTTTTTCGACATCAATTGATTCAAGTAAAAGGTAAGTATCTTCTCTCGGCGGATATACGCCGGGACATTCCTTAATATGGATCTGCCTTTCAATCTTCATATCTCTTCCATCTTTATAATTTGATACAGATGCAGCATAAAAGAATATCTTCATCGTTAATTTTGCTGAAAATCCCATAGTTTACTTTCATTGACTTGCGAAACGCAAATAATGCTAGAGTTTGCTACACTCCGCCAGGTGTTCGGATGAATTTTCTTTCGTGGATCGCGATCATCATCGTTATTGTTTCAATTTTCCTCGGTTTCACGAAACGAGTCAGTATGACAAATTCGTTGATCATGGGAAATCTTGTTATTTATTTTTTGACGATTATTTCACTCGAAAATTTTGGCTTCTTTGCGATCTCGCCAGTCCAGCTCGAATTGGGATTTAAGCCAGTGTATCTCATGACGGGAGAGAATTTTTACACTCTGATCACGCAGATGTTTGTGCACTCGTCGATAGCCCATATCTTTTTCAATATGCTCTTTCTTTTTCTCATAGGCGGGCACCTCGAATTGAGAATTGGAAAATCGCGGTTTTTCGCGATTTATTTACTAGCCGGCGTGATCGGAGTGTTGATGGAATCACTCGTTCAATGGGGTTCAAATGTGTTAATTATTGGGGCTTCTGGGGCGATTTCGGGTGCCATGGGTGCATTGCTCCTCCTTTATCCAAAAGAGGAAATTCCGATGTTTCTGGGACCCATTTTCTTACCTCGCGTACCTGTTTGGCTTTCAGTCGGAACATGGTTTGCGATCCAAGTTGCTATGGTTTTTGTCGACTCAGGACCGATCGCCTACACCGCACATATTGGCGGATTTCTTGCTGGGGCGTTGCTCGCCTCAGCAATGTCTCCTGGGATTAAAGTCGCCGACCAGAGAAAACGTGAGGCATTTCGATTCGAGACCTCAGCGCTTGAATCCCTAGCGACGACGGAGGAGCTTAAAAACGCACTAGCAATTATAAGAGAAGAAAAATTTGAGGACGTGAGAAAGGCGTGGCTTGAATATTTTGCGAAGCATGCCCGATGTCCAAAATGCGGATCACCACTTTCTTGCAATCGCTATCAACTTCGGTGCACTTCATGTGATTTTGCAACGGTGGTGAAATGAAAGGAATGAGAGTAGAAGTTCTGTTCGAAGGCATGATTCGAAAAGCTGGTGGTTTCGTCGTTGAGGCGCACTCAAGTTCAACCCTTATTTACAATGATGAGATAAGAGCAATCGTGGATACAAGCAGCAGCGCGTATCGCGAAAAATTGCTCACTTCTCTTAGAAACTTAGATATTGGATGCGATGAGATCGATGTCGTAGTGGCTACGCACCTTCACTACGATCACATTGGGAATAACGATCTTTTCGCTCAAGCGCGGTTTATCGCTCACGTAAACGAGTATCCCCCTGAACATTACGTGAAGATCTCTAGTGATGTTGATCTCTTTGAAGGTGTCCGCATCGTTCATACACCAGGGCACACGCGAGGTAGCATCAGTGTCTTCGTCGAGTCGGAATCGAGAGTTGCAATCGTAGGCGACGCGCTACCAACGAAGGATAATTATGTGAAATGGTTGCCGCCAGGAATTCATTACGATGCATCAGAGGCGCTCAAGAGTATGAAGAGAATAGTCACTTTTGCAGATCTCGTGATTCCAGGCCACGACCGCCCGTTTAAGATCAACCGATAATTATAACTGGGGGTACGCTCAATGAATTTGAAGATCGAAATGACAATCCCGAGTGCTGTTTACTTGGAGTGCCCCTCGTGCGGTACAAATACTCTCCATGAGGTTCTCAGAGGTAGGGTCGGAGGAAAGAAAGAAACACTGGAGGCGACGGTGCGCTGCAGGAAATGTGGCACCATTCATACTACTCTTTACACCGAAATGAAACCGCGAAAGATCCCTATCGTCATCAGCGATTTTGGAAAATCGCGGAAAGAGGAAATCGAACTCGGTCCAGACGAACTGGTCACGATCGGCGATGAGCTGATTGTTGGGGATACGCAAGTCATTGTGACCTCGATCGAAAGCGGCGAAAAAAGAATAAAAGAATGCGTCGCCAGGGAAATAGGCACGATATGGGCGAAGAGATTTGATAGGGTGAAGGTTAAGATATCAATCAATAAGGGCACCAAGACGATTCCCGCCGAGATGCTTGTTCCGCCCGATGAGGAGTTTTACGTTGGGGATCTCCTGACTGTCGGGAAGTACCATGTTGTTGTACATAATATCAAGACGAAGGACAGAATGCTAAGAGATGGTGGAAGCGAGGCGCGAGAGATTGTCAGAATTTATGCCAAGATCGTCAGGACGACGAGCGCTTGAGGTGCTTGTGGCATGGATTTCGACATCGAAAGGAAACGAATGATCAGATCTCTCGTTGAAAAGGGCTACCTCACAAAGCCTGATGTGATTAAGGCGATGGAAAAAGTCCCTCGACATCTCTTTGTCCCTGAGGGTATTCGTCGAAGTGCATACATTGATACGCCTCTTTCAATCGGGGAAGGACAAACAATCTCCGCACCGCATATGGTTGCGATTATGGTCGAAGCTCTCGATCTTCGTCCCGGTATGAAGGTTCTCGAGGTTGGTGGAGGATCGGGTTATCATGCAGCAGTTATGGGAGAGATTGTGAGACCAGATGGCCATGTGTATAGTGTTGAAAGGATCGAATCTCTTGCTGAAAGGGCAAAAAAGAATCTCAAAGAGGCGGGGTATGACGACATCGTGACGATCGTCGTTGGCGATGGTTCAAAGGGCCTGGGGGAATTCGCACCATTTGACAGGATTTGTGTTGCTGCGGCGGCTCCTGGAGTGCCCGAACCGTTAAAACAGCAGCTTGCTGACGATGGCAAATTGCTCATACCAGTTGGAGGTCGATGGTATCAGGATCTCATTCTCGTCGAGAGAAAACAAAACAAATTTCTTCAAACAAACCTCGGTGGCTGTGTCTTTGTGCCACTAATTGGTGAGTACGGATACGGCAATTGAGAAGGTACTTCGAAGATGAATGGAAGAACGGCACGCAAATCATTTGATTGAACAGTGACATGAGCCTTTCTAACGACGATCTCATCAATCGGATTAAATGCGATTGAAAGACCACTCTCTTCAAACATCGACACATCGACGAAGCTATTTCCTATACTCACAACTCTGTTTCTTGCAATGCCCCATTTTTTCAGAAATGAATCAAGTGCCCGTCGTTTATTCGTCAGTTCAACCCTCAAAATCCCTTCGCCAGTTAAGCAGCCATTTTCATCGTACTCGAGACCATTTGCAATATAATCGTCAAATCCAAAGACACGCTTGATTTTTTCAGCAATAATGTCTAATCCTCCACTCACGATGACAACTTTCATCCCAGCATTTTTCAATGCGCGGACTGTTTCATCAATGCCTTCCAGAAGGGGCAGAGGGCTAAGAATTCTTTCGATATCATCTCTGTTTAAATCACTCTTGCACGATTTCCAAAGAGCGATGTCTCTGCGCATGAACTCGATATCGTCAATTTCGCCATGGATGTACCTTTCCAGCGAGGTCTCATTATTCACGCCGAAATGATCATGGATCCATGTCCATGAGCTTGGATAATCGACGAGAACACCATCCATATCAAAGGCCACAAGATCGAAGCGTCTTTCCATCGTCATTTTCCTGATCAGAGAAGAGCATGAAAAGATTATTAAAATCTTCGCGCCATGAGTCGAATAATGATCACGCTTGTCGGTGTGGGTCACGTTTTTAATCTTTCGGAGCAGGTGCGCCAGATCATATTCTCTCAGAAACCCAATGTTGTTTGTGTCGAATTGGATCCCCACCGTTATGAGATTCTACGCAATCCTCAGACGGCTCAGTCAATGCCTATTATGTATCGCATGCTCGCTGAAGTGCAGAAAAGAATGGCAAAAGAATTTGGTGGAGAAGTTGGAATGGAGATGATTGCTGCGACTGAGGCCGCGAAAGAAATCGGAGCAGTCGTCGAGTTCATCGATGAGGATGCGGCGGTGGTTTTCGAAAAACTTTGGAAAGAAATGCCGGTCAAAGAAAAGGTCTGCCTTATGTTTTCGGCAATTACTGGTTTTTTTATGACCAAAGGAAAAATCGAGAAAGAATTGGAAAGATTTGAGGAGAATGGGGAGGATTACATCAAGTCATTCGGTGAACAGTTTCCGACGATCAAGAAAATACTCATCGACGATCGTAATAGAATGATGGCATCGAGAATAGAAGACGCATGTGCGCATCATGGTGAAGTAGTGGCCGTGGTCGGCGATGGCCACATTGAGGGTATCAAGAAGCTTCTGAATGATAATGAAATCAAGGTTTTCAGATTGCGGGATTTGAGAGTATGGCCATCCCACGATGGAAAGAAAACGCCGGCTGGCAACGCCGAAGCATCCTTCCATTTTACTTACTCGGATCAGTATTTATGAAAACCATATATCACACAAGAACAATCTATTAACACGAAGTTAAGGGGCGATCGATGAGGGTCAAACTTCTTTCTTACACGAAGGATGCCGAAAAACTCTGTGCCGCGGCCGCACAATCTTGTTACTCAGAAAAACCAGCGAGCGAATTGTTAACGGATATTGATGATGCCCGGTCAGGCAAAATCATCTCAAAAGTTGTAGGCATGGGTCATCATTCTGTAATTGAGCACGCATGTTACACCTTTAGCGTCGAAGGCGTTTCAAGGGCACTGACACATCAGCTTGTGCGGCACAGGATTGCGTCATATTCACAGCAGAGCCAGCGTTACGTCTCAATGGATCACGCGTATTACGTGATTCCCCCTAGCATTGAAAAAGACAGAGAGATGGCTAGTGAATTCAAGAGACTGATGGATGAGATTTGGAAAGTCTATAGGCGATTATCTGAAAAGGTTGACGTAGAAGATGCGCGGTACGTGTTGCCAAATGCATGCGCGACGAATATCACTGTGACGATGAACGCGAGAGAATTGCTGCATTTTTTTTCACTTCGCTGTTGCAATCGTGCTCAGTGGGAGATCAGAGAAGTCGCTGATAAAATGCTAGCTGAAGTCAAAAGGGTCTCACCGGCAATTTTCGAAAACGCGGGACCGCCTTGCATGAGGGGACCATGTCCTGAGGGCAAAATGAGTTGTGGAAAGCCGCGGCGTGACGAGTTGAAAAGGCTTAAATAACAATATGGCTTAACCCGATGCTACCGGTGTAGGCATGGGAAAAATACGACCTACGTATATCAAGAGGGTGGCGCTTGAACTTGTCAAGAAATATCCGAAAGCGTTCAATGACGATTTCGAGCACAATAAGCTGTTGGTAGAGAAGCTTACCGATGTTTACTCTCCCGCGATGAGGAATCGCATAGCAGGTTACGTGACGCGATACTGGCAGCAGCTCGAACAATGATCGATAGTTTTTTCATCACCCTCTTTCTTCTCTTCGCCAACGATGAACAATGCTGTTGAGTGTAGATCACTGACTCGATCTTTCAAAGGGAATGCGAAGCAGCAGGCGATCATCGCGCTCGATAACATCGATCTCGATGTTAGAGAAGGCGAGCTTTTTGGCTTGCTCGGACCGAATGGTGCTGGCAAGACAACATTGATCAAAATCCTTGCAACTCTATTACTTCCTTCGTCAGGAAAGGTCACAGTATTGGGATATGATGTAGAACGGGAAGCGCATAAGATAAGACCTCGCATTAACATGGTTTCTGGCGGGGAATTTTCTGGATATGGATTATTGACTGTGAGAGAAAATCTCTGGATGTTTTCGCAATTCTATGGTATCCCGACTAGGATTGCAAAGCAAAGGATCGATGAATTGCTCCATGACTTCGAGCTCGCAGACAAGGCGGACGCGAAAGTGAGAACGATATCGACGGGCCAACGGCAAAGAATGAATGTCGTCAGAGGTTTTGTAACCGACCCTGATTTAATTTTTCTTGATGAGCCAACGCTTGGTCTCGATGTCAATTCGAGCAGGACAATCCGAGATTACATACGAAGGTGGGTTAGAGAACAGAATGGAAAAACGGCACTGATCACAACTCATTATATGATGGAGGCTGAGGAACTCTGTGATCGGGTCGCGATCATCGACAGGGGACGCATTCTCGCCTGCGACTCGCCTTGCAACCTTAAGAAACAAGTTCAGAGAGACGCTGTTTTCACTCTTGAAACAACGCAATTCGCCGATCTCGATTCAATCGGGCATATCAGCGGCGTGAAGGGGTACACTGGTGAAACCAATGGGGAACGACAGAAGATTAGGATCGTAGCCGAAGAGGAGTCCGTGCTGGCTGAAGTCATCCAGGTGATAGCGGGAAAGGGGGGAAAGGTGATCTCACTAACCAAGGTTGAGTCAACACTTGAGGATGTCTTCTTGCAGCTCGTTGGAAGAGGACTGATATGATTGATTGGCGTTTGAATCTCCGTGCTGTTATCGGAAGAGCCTATCCACGAGTCATTGGATCTTTTAGAGAACCAAGTTGGTTATTTTTTGACATCTTCCTTCCTCTTTTGGGGATCGCGGCTTTTGCTTTTTATTATCAAGCACTCGGCGCCCCCTCGGTTTTCATTGGCTTTGTAATTCTTGGCGGCGCGATGACAGCATACTGGCTCAACGTTCTCTGGAGTATGGCGGCACAATTCTACTGGGAGAAAGAAGTGGGAAACCTCCAGCTATACCTCATGGCGCCGATGTCGCGCATGTCTGTTCTTGCTGGTATGGCACTTGGTGGTATTTTTTTCACTTCAGTTCGCGCACTGTCAACACTTGCTTTAGGATTGCTAATTTTTGGCATCGAAATCGAGATCACTTCTCCAATTAGCCTCCTGGTCGTCTTCTTTCTAACCCTTTTTGCATTGTACGGCATGGGGATGATGTTCTCCTCCCTTTACCTCCTCTACGGCAGGGGCGTATGGCATTTATCGAGCGTTTTTCAGGAACCGATCTATTTCGTTTCTGGCTTTTATTTCCCAGTAAAAGCCCTTGGATTTTGGGTATCGCTTCTTGCTTCAATTGTTCCAATCACTCTCGGTCTCGATGCGATGAGACAGCTGATTTTCGCTGGGCAGGAAACGATGGGATTTCTACCAGTCAGTGTCGAGATCGTTGTTCTTATCCTTTTGGCGGTTGTTTTCATTTACGGCGCCCGCGTCGCGCTTAATTTCATGGAGAATCTCGGCAAGAGAGAAGGGAGGTTGACCTTGCGATGGCAGTAAACGAACATCTTCGAACGATCAGATGGGCGGCATGGCTTGGCTGGCAGATGGAGTCGAATTGGACGAGTCCATTTCTTTTCATTATTTATTCCATTATTAAACCAATTATGGCAACACTGATTGTCGTTTTCATGTATCTCATTATTCTCAAGTCTGTCAATGCTGATCCTGTGCTCTTTTCTTATATGTTCATCGGGAATGCCTTTTATATGTATGTAGCCCAGGTTTTGTTCGGCATCAGCTGGGTGGTGCATGAAGATCGGGAACATTATCAGACGTTGAAGCAGATCTACATCGCTCCAATCAACTTTCCAGTCTATCTTGTTGGGCGGGGAATCAGCAAGATTATTATCACAACGGCCTCTGTCATCGTGACGCTCGCATTTGGAATTTTGGTTCTCGGTTTGCCCGTCAATATTTGGAAAATCGATTGGCCGTTGTTAATTGTTGCGATGGTCCTCGGACTCTTTTGCATATGCACGATTGGCATCGCGCTCGCAGGCATTTCTTTGCTGACAGCGCGCCACGGGACAGGAATCAATGAAGGAGTCGCTGGCGTTTTCTATTTGTTTTGCGGCGTAATTTTCCCCATCACCTTTCTGCCTTCCTGGGGGCAGTCGATCGCTTTTTTCATTCCGATCACTTACTGGCTTGAACTTTTGAGGCGCTCGATGATGCCCGAGACTATTTCGATTAGCGGTCTTGCGAATTACTCAGCGCAGGAGATGATGGTCTTGCTTCTTGTTTCTATCCTCCTCTTTCTTTTTTTCTCCCTAATCATCTTAAAATATGCAGATTTCCTTGCCCGAAAAAAAGGAAAACTGGATATGACGACAGCTTATTAGGCAGAAAGTGAATTAAAGGGTATACCGATATCCCGGAAGAAAAAAATGCCCGAGTGGGGTAGCTTGGACATCCTAGGAGGCTGCGGACCTCCAGACCCGGATTCGAATTCCGGCTCGGGCACTTCCTTAGCTTTCTATCGCCACGTTTTTCTTTTCCTTGATCGATATGTCACCTGGAGGAAGAATTCTAGATATTTCTTCTTCGGGCACTTCGAAAGACCTTGCAAGAACCGATGAGATCTGATTTCTATCAATATTTCCTGGCACGATTACAACAAATTTTGTCGATTGCTTTTCAACGGCGCTGCGAGGTCCGCACATAATTTTTCTCTCGCCCTGATGATCAATTTCGCCAATTGCCAATTCGATAGGTAAGTGATGGAGATAATTCCTCTTTCCCCTGATTACAAAGGCGCCTCTGGGCACAAACTCACCAGCTTCCGGCGTCTTTGAAACCTGATCTGGTAAAACCCAATACGCGCTTCCTTCACCGGCTCCGGCTTTCCAGATTTTTGAATGTGCGAGTGCAAAGATTCCCGCTTCTTTCATTTCCTCATCGCTTGCCATCGCTCCGTCTTTAACAATAACGCTTGGCGCACCATGAATATCGGCGTGAACAAATCTGTCAGCTGTTGTCATATGCTTCTTGACGAGCTGCTCATTGGTCTTTGCGTCTCTGCCGGCAAGAACAAGTCTTCCGCCCGACGTGATGAACCACTTGTACCTCTCAAACCAGAACTCTTTTGTTTTCTTTGTCCTTTTATCAACAGTTTCCGTCACTTTTTTTACCCTTCTCTGTTCAATTCTTGCCTCGGTCTCTTTGATGGCGAGAAGGGCACCTTCAATTTTCTCTCTCAAGCGTTTTGACTCCTGGTAAAAGGCGTCAGCATTCTCTTCAAGACTCTTCAGATAATCCAGTTTGATTCTTTTTCCGTCTACTTCGATCTCGATTGAGTGTTCAGAGGGTTCGATGCTCTTTACGATGTTAAATCCTTTTGAGAACTCAATGATCTCATTCCATTTAGATGAGGTAGCTCTTTCTTTGAATTTGCAGAGAATCTCGTTGATTGCTGTGTAATTTACAAAAAGAAGCTCGGCTGACTTCGAGTACTCATCCGCACGGCTTCTTAGCTCTTGAATTGTGTTCTTTTGTTGCTCGAGTTGTCGCTCGAGTCTTCGAAGTTCCTCATCAACCGTTTCTATCTCAATTTTTGGCCTCAATTCTAGAAAACGATTGATTGCATCGGAAAAAGAAACAAACTGATCAGCCCGCGCACCAGCATAAATCATCAGCCTGATTGGCGTAACATCAACGGGGGAATCATTATTGAAAACAAGATTCGGTTCTGGCTTAGTGCGAATCGAGTCGATGATTTCCCGCAATCTAACGTTTAAGTTCTTAAAATCTTCTTCCGTCAACGCATCTGCTTTCTTGTTTTTGTCGATGCCGGCTCTCAGACAAATTTCTTCAGCATACTGGCCGCCGAGATTGACAACGGTTGCAAGACTTCTTACGATGTCGGATTTCGATTGTTGGAGCGCTGCTTTGAACGATTCAAAGGTTGCGGCAAGGGGGTTGAATCGCGATGGCGGGAAGTTGTATTCCACGCCGGGTCTAATTTCTCTATGTTTCCATTGTTTTGATGCGAGTGCGATGACGATTTTCCCTTCCTGAACAACAATTAAGTTACCGTCCCCGAAGATCTCAAAAATGACCTCATATTTCTTATCTCGTTGGATTTCAAGAACGACAATTCGATCAAAATCTTTCTGGTAAACCGATGTGATACGCCCACCCGCTAAGTGTTTCCTCATTACCATTGCGAGCTGAGAAGGAATACCAGGAAGCTCAGGGCGCTCACTTGCGAGATAAAGCCATCGTGCCTCCTGGAAGACAATTTCCTTTTTACCAGATCCAGGTACATTGATTCTAAAAAGGAAATTGCTTCCGTTCCAGTGGAAGATCTTATCGATAAATCCGCCAACAATTGAGCGCATTTCAGCTGTCAATGCGAGTACATCAAAAGCGCTCATCTCATTCTTCATCAACAATACCCATATATCGAGGCGGCATAAATGCTTGTTTTCGATTTTGGAAAACTTTATGAACACTCATCTGATTGGAGGATTCGCCGGCCACTGTGGCTTAGCGGTAGTGCCTTGCTGCACCGCCAAATAGCGACGCCTTGGTAAGGCGTAGGTCGAGGGTTCGAATCCCTCCAGTGGCTCCATTCTTATCTTTCGATATAAGAATCAATAAATATTCATTCTCACGTGTAAAGAATATAACTCCCTCGGGGGTTGTGTTTGAAGAGTCGAAGATTACTTTATTCTCTTTATGGGTTGTGCGCAGTCTTGATCATTGGTACTGTGGGTTTCACACTCTCGGAGCCAACGGTCGATAATCCTCTGGAAGCGCTTTATTTCACCATCGTTACAATGACAACTGTGGGATATGGGGACATCGTGCCAACGACTGCTGCGAGTCGGGTTATCGCATCGATCGTCATGCTCGGTGGCATCGGAGCAGGAATTATTGCGTTGCAATCAATTTTTGATACGGTTGTTAGTAAAAGTGTGAGGGAAGAACTGGGATTACCCGAAAGGAGGACAAAGATGAAAGATCACTACATTATCTGCGGCTTTGGAAATGTGGGTCGCCAGATTGCTGAGCAGTTAAGCGAGAATGGTGAGAAATTTATCGTGATTGAGAAAAACAAAGAAAAAGTTGCGGCAATGGTTGAGGAGGGAATACCAGTCATAGAGGGCGATGCCATATACGAGGAAGTCTTAAAAAGGGCGAATGTTGAAAACGCTAAATCCCTCTTGGCGACCATGACGGACATGACTAATGTGATGGTCGTCCTTACAGCGAAAATGTTGAATCCGAATCTGCATGTCGTCTCCGAAGTTGAAGATTATCGAAACGCGGCGAAACTGAAAAAAGCGGGAGCTGACGAAGTGGTTCATTGCCACGAAATGGGTGCAAGGGTTATGGTTTGTAAAGCGAGACGTCTTGTTCTGGATCCAGTATGCGGTTCGGAAATCGATCCGACGAGAGCCGTTTTGTCTTATAATTATGATAATGAGACGTATTACTTTTGCAGTGAAGAGTGTCTGGAGGCATTCAAAAAGAATCCCGTTCGATTCATCGAATTACAGAGAACGCTTGACACGACTTGCAAGATCAAATTTGGTCTGGATTAATACTAAAATTTTTTTTCAATTCTTGGTTTAGTGAGCCGCCTGCTTAAAAATTCTTTTCTTTATATCATGAATTAAAAAATAAAAAAGAAAAAAAAGGAATGGATTTTTTAGAAATAACCACCTTCTGGTTGGTTGTTTATGTAATCTGCCATATCCTTTGCCTTTTTGTACTCGCCATCACAATACCATTCTAGGATATCATGAAGCGCTTCCCCAATGGTCGGATCGTTGTCGCCTGGAAGATCTACGCATCCCTTAAGATAATAGTTTTCGCCATAATAATCATTGTACCATGCGTTCGTCAGAAGCAGTGCGAGGATCTGGGCCTGTGCTTTCTGTGTCATGTTGTTTGCGTCGGGGATAGACAATATGCTGTAAGCCTTTGACGGTGTAATGTTCCTGATCCATTCCATGCATTCACCGGTGCAGTGACCGCTTTGCCAGTCAAATGTTTCGTTGATTTCTGCGAGGTAGTTGACGATTTTTGCTTTCGGAACCTGAATGCCCTTTCCCTTCATCCAACCCCAATTCTTGCCGATATTTGTTTTCCAAAAACCTATGGTGAATCCATCTGGGTAATAGCAGCACTTGACAATTGAGGAATTGCAGAGTTCATTCGGCACGACGAGGTTCTGCACATTCACACCAGGATAATTCACATTTGGCGGATTCTCATCATCCCATACTAATATGCCTTCTCCGCCATTGATACAAGCAGTAACAACTGCCATCGTCGCACATTCGAGATTTAGATAGACGACCGCTTGTCCGGCTGAATTTGTTACAACTTCTTCAGCGCTGAGGACACCTAATGTTGTTGAAAAACGAACAAGCACGTTCTCCATTGGATTTCCAAATTGATCGAGAACAGTTGCCACAATTGTTGCATTGTCCTCACAGTCAATGACTTGAATCCCAGGCTCAAGCGATAATGAAGCTGGGTATGAACAAGGATGAGGAATCGATCCGATGATCTCCCATGCACGATCTCTTATTTGAGATCCATAAGTTCCGTTCCAAGCATCGTACCGATCACCAGTTGCATTGTCCGTCATAAAGGGGTTTGGTTCATCAGCGGTGACAATGTACCATATCGCACACTGGATCGCAGCGGCCTCAAGATTCGGATCAGAGGCCATTTCAGGCTTGTACATATTGATGATGTAATTAACCGCGCAAGCTTCACTTTCATTCAAGAAATTCTCTAAATCGCCATCGCCCCATAGCGTGTCGTTCTCTTCGATTATCATATTGAAATCAATACAATAACCGTTATACTCTACACTAGTAGTTTCATTTTCCAAGAGATAATATCCAGCCCATGCCCAAATCCAGTGACCTGGATGATATGTATCGTTGACTGCGACATCAGCTCCGTAAATCCCCTTCCCGACCAGCCTTACTCTTTCTCCTTCTTGAGGTACGGCGCCAGTGATCGCAGGCAAACCGAAGCTCACAACGAGAAGAAAGGTTAAGGATATTGCTATGATTATTTTCGTCGAATTCACTTCCTCCCTCCTTCATGATCAAAAAGGTTTACCAGAAAACACTAATTTTTCATTAAATTAGTGCCTTTCATCGCCTTTTTGATTCTAGGAGTTATTTACCAATGAGTGACTATTTAAACCTTTTCTTAAATCCAGATATTATCTCATGTGATAATTGAAATTGATATTAAACGTCCATCTTTAATTCTTCACGAGGTTGTTCTCACGTCAAGAAACGTGTTATTGCTATAAAGTTCAACATTAGAAAGGAACTAGATTGATAAAACTTTCCGTCGCGCTCAGTCCTTCATTGAATAAGTGACAAATCCTGACCATATTTTCGGCCAGAAATAAGTCGTCTTCTTTGGCATTCTGAGCCCCTGTTCTGCAATTTTCCATATCTGATCTATTGTTGGTGGCTTAAGGATTACTGCGAAATCGCAGCGATTATGCATCACTTTCTTGAAAACTTCATCAGCATCATGTTCGTATTCAATTCTGATCTTATCTTTGAACCTCACTTTCTCGAGAATATTGTTCAGGCCAAGTTCCTGAAAAACAAACGCATGAATATTCCACAGCCCACCGTCTGATCGTTTCATTTTCGGATTTATAATCGCGCATTCGTGATCGCTCGTAATAATGCCGATTCCGGATGTATTGGATGTGAAGACCTTTTTCTTAAGTTCTATGAAATCTCTTGTCCGAGAGATGTCGAAATTCTCTTTGAAAACTTCGAAGATTTCGAAATTGTTAAGTCCCGTACCATAGATGATCCTATGCGTTGGCAAAACGATCATGCCAGGATCATCCGAACTAGCCAGCGTTGCGAGAACGAATTGACTCTTTTCATCCCCCCGCTCCCGTGAGTATCTCAAGGCGGTCTCATATCTGTGATGGCCATCGGCGATCAGGATTTTTTTCCATTTCAAACTTTCAGAAATCATTTGCACCGTTTGTTGGTCGCTTAGCCTCATAAATGAGTGCTGGATACCATCTTCATCACAACATTCCCAAAGAGTCTCTGAAACTGATGTCATTTTTTCTACAATGTCATTATCAAGATGATCAATAACGCCAAAGATCGACTCAAGATGAAATTCGGTCGCCCTCAATAGGTTGAGTCGATCATCCTTGACTTTCGCGATCGTTTCCTCATGTGGTAAAATATTGCCCTGATCATA
>JANHAK010000049.1 GCA_024464195.1 Methanomassiliicoccales archaeon
GTGAAATCATCATTTTTCTCAACAGCCTCCATGAGCGATGCAACTGGTATTTCAGTTGAGTCGCCACGCAGGACGAGGTCGACCTGAGGATAATTGATCAGCTCTCTGTGAAAATAGGTTGACGATAATCCACCAAAAAGGATCTTAGAATCTGGATGATATTTCTTGATGAGTCTCGCGACTTCCAGAGAGCCGTGTGCATGTGGTAGCCAGTGAAGATCTATACCGTAAACATTCGATGACAAATTCTTGATGAACGACTCAACATCAAAATTTCTATCGCTAAGCATCAAAGAAGCAAGATTGACGATCCTTACCCTGTATCCCTCCCGATGCAGGTGTGCGGCAATTGTAACAAATCCAAATGGGTACATTTCGAAAACCGGTGTTGATGGAATAAGATCACTGATCGGGCCATAGAAGATCGTCTCCTTCCTAAAGTCATAAACGCTTGGCGCATGAATGAGAATTAGATCCTCTTTCGCCAGATAATGCCCTCCTCTTAGTCGCTCGCCTGAGTGAGGAAGGAATACATAAAATCTTCACTTACCAAACCGTCTCTGTCTCAGCTGATAAGACCTGATCGCTCTCAAGAAATCGATTTTTCTGAATCCTGGCCAGTACACATCTGTGAAATAAAGTTCAGAATAAGCGAGTTGCCAGAGCAAAAAATTTGAGACTCTTTCCTCACCGGATGTGCGCAATATGAGATCGGGATCCGGAAAATCGGCCGTGTAGAGGAAATTTGAAAAGATCTTTTCATTGATTTCTTCCACGCTCAACTCTCCTCGTTTGACTTTTTCGGCAATCTGCTTGATTGCCTGTATGATCTCCTGCCTGCTACCGTAAGCGACGGCAATATTGTAGAAATATTGATCATAATCAGCAGTGCGCTGTTCTGCGTATTCGATTGCCTTTCTTACCCGCTCGGGAAGAAGCTCACGCTGTCCAAGAACTCTGACTCTAATCTTGTGTTTGTGAATTCTTTCATCATCGCCAAGCTTGAGAAAGTTTTCTTCAAAAAGATTCATGAGGTAATCCACTTCGTCCTTATCCCTCTGCAAGTTCTCAGTGGAAAAGGCATAAACGGTGAGGATCTTGATGCCGAGTTCAAGGCACCACTCCATTACTTCTTCCAGCTTGTCTTTTCCTTTAATATGACCCTCGTTTGGATGGAGACCAAATTCCCTCGCGAATCGTCTGTTACCATCCATGATGATCGCGACGTGGCGAGGAATCTCGTGCTCAAGCACTTCTTTTAGCAATTTCCTTTCGTAAGCCTGATACGCCGTATTAGAAATGAGTTTAGATATTTCTTCTTTGATTGCCATGCCCCCTGGGGGATCATTTTCTATAGGGACGCTTTTTAATTATTCTGATTAAATTGGCAGGATATTTAAATTATTTCTCAATCGTGTTTCCTCTCAAAGTCCTCTGGCAATGACGAGGCAATAATACCGAGATCGAAACAACCGATGCCGGCCACAGCTCCAATCGATCCACGCTTTCCGGTGATCTCAATGAGACGGACGCCATTTTTCGCCGCAACCTCCCTCGCGTCGTCGACTGTCAGAATGCGCTTTTTCGCCTCAAGCCCATATCTCACAAGCTCGTCTGAAATTTTCAATCCACGAAAAACAGCGAGAGTGGTATTCTTTGAATAAGTATTCTCCTTGACATAATTGATAACGTAATCAGTTAATCGATCTGCATTTTTTTCTTCGACGGCAAAAGAAACGCCGACGGAAACGCAGTTCGTTGTCTTATCAGGCACACTCGGATTCAGCTGAATGATTTTGTGCTCGAGGAAATGACCAATCGGAGAGGAATTCGCCATCTTCAGCATCATCGCCCAGGATGCCCCTTTTTCCTTCGTATCAGTGTCATCGACGGCAAAGATCATCCGGATCATCTTTGGTGTAGTGATCGTAACTTCAATCCTATGCGCTCCACCAATCTTTATGTCATCAGGGTATTCCGTTTCGATTGTTCCAGACGCCTGTGGAAGACACGCTCCAACGCCTATACTCGCTCCTGCGAGCCCAACCCACGTCGTTCTCACTTTATCTCCTTCGACTTTGAGCGCCTTGAGCCCCTGTCCCCCCAGATCTTTTGATGCCGGTCCGAACTTTACCTCACGCTCTCCAATAATTGCATCCATAATAAGGGTCGTACCTTCAACTCGGACATCCGTGATCACCCCACCAGCTCTTTTCCTGTTGACAGCATCCCATTCGACTGGGCCTTTAGCGATGCACTCGTCAATGATCCTCGCAATACCGTTTTCTTCATCAACAATTGTGATAAACTTCTTACAAAATAGGTTCCCAAAACGCTCTCTAACTTCTTCTGGCTTTAGCACCTTTGACATCAACGGCGCCCCCAGCTTTCCGTCGAATTAAATTGGTACATCCTCATTCCGATAGTTATCCCTTTCGTGAAGTTCACTGATATATCGGCAAGGCAGATCTGAGAGATCTAAGACCCTATACTGGTTAGTTATTTCATCCTGGTACAGCAGAAACCGTCCCTTGACACCGAGAACTTTACCCGTGTGAATCCCCGATGGTAGATTTGGTTCAAGAGGCGAATCGAGATAATGATCAATTGGATAACGATCGAGGAAAAGAATTTCGCTATCGATTACTTGTAACTCCTTGGAAAGTCGGTCTCTGACGGAAATCAGCAATTCTTCAATCTCAGCTCTAGGCGGAGGTCTCATAAAACATTTTGAACTCGCTTCGGATCCTATCAATTGTGGTAAGTGGAGAATCTTTCCAATTCTCTTTTCAAAATTACGCGCCTCCAGACGACCATCGCACTTTACGAGTTGCAAAATGGCATCAGCGCCCTGTTCTATTCCACGAGTCCTCAACCTCGACTCACCAGTCATTCCTATCTTGACTGTATCGCGGATAACTGCAGCGTATACAACATGATGTTTGCTGCAAAAATCGCATGAACAGAGTTCTCCATTGCATTTCGGCTCGAAAATGCACTCCTGATGAGGAATCCAAGATGAAGCGCAATAAGAGCATTGACTAAAACGTGTGACACGCGCAGAAATGGGGCAGGGAACATACTCCGACCCCCTAAAGTGACCGACGCAATATTTTTCGTGGCTCGAGGAGAAGGCAAGTTCTTTGAGTTCAATTTCTTTTACTTTCTTTTCCCCAATGTCGTAAAGATGGAGACGAGGAACGAAATCATCCCAGTAAAAAGATAACACGTGATAAGTGCGAAAAGAGTCGTAAGATCGAGAGAGAAGTTTATCTGCCCTGATGAACATCAATAGCATATTACTAACTGAAGAGCTAATTGTATTTATCGAAAATTTGCAAGTAAGGGTCAGTTGAATTCGATTATTCTTTCACTTCTTCCGTTGCCTGAGCACGCTTCAAGTAGCAGGCTGGTACCTCTTCCACCAAGAAAACCGTTTTCCCCGCTCTCTGTATTGTGATCCCATCCTCAACCGCTTTTTTCGCATCAACTTCGAGAATCACAGGCGATTCCGTTCTCACGGAGCCAGCAACAACTGCGTCCTTGTATGTTTTTGACAAATGAACAAGTTTTCGATCCGAGGGCTTCAGCCCTGTCTCCAAAATTATGTCAGCCTCTTCTGGTGTCGTCGGATAATAGAGTTTGTCAGGCGTATTATCCGTTGGTAGTTTCAAATCGAGCTCAATCGTATGACCGTATGTTGCCCGGATCATGTCATTGCTGACCTCGTAACGCCCCTTTGGATCTGTTTCGATGATCGCAATAATGTGATACGGGCGAACCCAGTGATATCTTCGTTGATGCGTCCTCAACGCGTTGACAAAATCCTTGAGGCTAACAAATCCTTGAGAGTCCATTTTGAGCCCAAACTTTTCCGGAAAATGACGAAGAACGCCTGCCATCGTTCTTCCGATTTGATCCAATTCCTTTTCATTCATCAGGAATCGACCCTTATCACCACAAATTGGGCAGGCTTCGCCCCTAAAGTAACCGTGAGACTTGCATTCCCTTAGCATTTCGGATGATGAATCCGATATGATCGTTTAAGTTTTTTCCTTAGAAAGAAAACACAATGTCAATTTATGCCAGAGATATGAGGCAATTCGCAACAGTGTCATCAATTGATCTTCTCGATTTCAAAAACAGTAATCGTGATTTCACCAGGTTTTATCAAACTTCTTGAAACTGTGCCAAGAATTCTGACGCGATCCCCAATTTTAATTTCATCGAGGGGGGAGAAAAGAGCGATTGCAGTTACACTGCTGCCGCCTTCCGAAACCAAATATCTTGGTCTCGAAAGCCAGAGTAAACTTCGACGCTCGATCGACCCTTCAATAATGATTACCGCTCCAACGTCTGACAAAGAGAGATCGCGAATTTTCTTCTTAATTGCCTTTCCTCGATATTCTTCTGCCAGTTTTTGGAACGCAGAGCGATTCATCTTTCCCATCATCAGGGGAATCAGGTAAAGAATGATGACCATGAAAAGACCGAGAAAAAGAAGTGTCAGATCCTGGGTCACAATGAAGACCCAGAGGACCAGTGCCGCCCAAAAGGCGACAACAATGATTGCCAACTTCGATACTTTTGCCATTTATTTCATTTCCTCTTTCCTCGCTTGAGCGCCTGGAACGTCGGATGCGCAGACCGTTGGCAGTTCACTTCGGAAGGCATAGAAATACACGACGCCGACGAACAGGAACCCCCCGATGATGTTACCGATCGTCGCCGGTATCAAATTCCAGATAAGGAAATCGCTGACCGTAATTCCACCGTAATGCGCCAGCAATGTATTCGCGGGCAGCGAATACTCGGGATGCATCGCAAGTGCCATCATACCAGCAGGAATGAAATACATGTTAGCAACACAGTGCTCAAATCCACTCGCAACGAAAGCCATGATCGGGAACCATATCCCGAAGAACTTACCAATCATTTCCTTCGATGATAAAGCGAGCAGAATTGCAACATTGACGAGGAGATTGCAGGCCACCGCATTCATGAACACCGATGTCATTCCCATTAATCCGCCAGCAGCCTTGTATGTGAGCGTTTTTGCCGCAGCGATGTTGATCGCGTTTACGCCAAACGCATTGAGGTAGAAGCCACTGTCGGAAACTGCGTTACCGGAAACGGCAGAGATGTCACCAGTTTGGAACGGCCCCACTGCCATAAGGAATGCCCAAAACAGCGATCCAATGAAGTTGCCTATATAAACGAAAGTCCATACATAAAAAACCCGCTTCCATGTGACGAGTTTCATCATCGCTGCCATTGGTACGAGCATGGCATCACCCGTGAAGAGTTCCATACCCGTCAATACAATGGCAATGAGACCTACAGGGAAAACAGCACCAGCGACGAGTTTTCCGATTCCCGCACCAAGATAATTCGCAACGCCGGTTGAGCAAACAGTAGCGAGAGCGGCACCAACGGCGATATAAAGACCGGCCATAAACCCGCGAAGAAGCAAATTGCCGGACGAAAGCTTAGATTTGTAGACGCCAGCTTTACCTGCTAGATCTACAATATCACATGGTCTATTTGTCGTCGATATCCCCCTCCAGACCGACTTACTTACTTTCTGGCCAACGTCTTTTCTGCGGACAAAACGGTGTTTTTCATCAACATGACGATCGTCATTGGGCCTACGCCACCAGGCACGGGTGTAATAGCGGACGCTTTTTGCTTCACTGCCTCGAAATCGACATCACCCACTAATTTATACCCTCTCTTTGAACTTGGATCATCAACTCTGTTGACACCGACATCGATGACGACGGCGCCCTCTTTAACCATGTCCGCCTTGATGAACTCTGGAACACCCATAGCCGCAATGAGGATATCTCCCATCCTCGTCACCGAGGGAAGATCCTTTGTCTTCGAATGACAAACTGTTACAGTTGCATTCGCGCCCTTCTTTTTTTGCATCAGTATCGCAGCAACAGGTTTCCCAACGATATTGCTTCTTCCAACGACCACAACATGTTTTCCCTCGGGACTATTTCCACTCCTTATCAAAAGCTCTTGAATTCCATGAGGCGTACATGGTAGAAATCCAGGATCGCCGATCAACATTCGTCCGACATTGACAGGGTGAAACCCATCTACGTCCTTTTCAGGATCGATGCGATTGAGAACCTTCGTCTCATTGATATGATCGGGAAGAGGCAACTGCACAAGGATCCCATGAATCTTCGGATTTGCGTTCAGATCGTCGATAAGTTTGAGGAGCGCTTCCTCGGGATAATTGGCAGGAAGCCTGATTGTCTCAGAATAAAGTCCGAGCTCTTCACATGCCTTTCCCTTCATTCTCACGTAGACCTGAGAAGCCGGATCCTCTCCTACAAGAATAACAGCAAGCCCAGGAGTGACACCTTTTGACTTCAGGTCAGCAATTTTCGCCTTCAGTTCCTCGCGGATCTGTGCGGCGATTTCATTACCATCAATCAGCCGGGCAACCATCGTCACCACCTTGTTCCGTGCCATAACGGTGGCAGCTTATTTAATTCTTTGTCGATATGAAAAAGGTTTACTGGCGATTAATGCCAAAGATCCGATGTCTCGATTGATAATTCTTCACTTCGTCTTGGGAACTGTTTTATATTTTCCTTGGTATTTCCCCCTAATATTTCAATACTTAAATAATACGACCAGGAGGAAGTTCTGATGAAAAGTGATTTGGAAATAGCCCAAGAAGCAACTTTGGAGCCGATTCTCGACATTGCAGCAAAGATCGACCTTACTCCAGATGATTTGGAATTGTATGGTAAGTACGTAGCCAAGGTTCACCTCGACGTACGCGAGAAATTTGCCGATAGGCGGCAAGGAATGTACATAGATGTCACAGCAATAACACCTACTCCATTGGGAGAGGGGAAAACAACGACAACAATTGGACTGGTGCAAGCCCTTGGTTCCGAACTCAAGAAGAAGGTCGTTGCGTGTATTCGGCAACCAAGCATGGGACCGACCTTTAACATTAAGGGAGGTGCAGCTGGAGGAGGTTACAGCCAGATTGTTCCGATGGAAAACTTCAATCTCCATCTCACCGGCGACATTCATGCGATCTCAATTGCGCATAACCTCATTGCCGCTGCGATTGATAGCAGGATGTACCACGAAAGTGTGTTGACTGATGAACAATTACAGAAGCGCGGACTCGAGCGAATCGATATCGACCCCGAGACGATCATGTGGAACCGCGTCGTCGATGTCTGCGACCGAAGCCTCAGAGAAATCCAGATCGGTCTCAACGATGCGAAGAAAGAGGACGGGACGCCGAGTCCTGTTTTTCCGAGGAAGTCAGGATACGACATCAGCGTTGCAAGTGAGCTGATGGCGATACTTGCGTTAACGACTGGGTTAAAGGATATGAGGGAACGGATAGGACGTGTTGTCGTTGCAATGGATAAGAAAGGACGACCAGTGACACTTGAAAGGCTTAAGGTCGCTGGTGCGGCGACTGTTCTTCTCAAAGATGCGCTTATGCCGAACCTAATGCAGACGCTGGAAGGGCAGCCGGCATTCGTCCATGCTGGTCCATTCGCAAACATCGCTCATGGCAACAGTAGCATCGTCGCTGACCAGATCGCCCTTAAATGCGCAGACTACGTCGTGACCGAGAGTGGATTTGGTGCCGACATCGGCATGGAGAAATTCTTCAACATTAAGTGCAGGTACAGCGGTTTGATTCCGAATTG
>JANHAK010000050.1 GCA_024464195.1 Methanomassiliicoccales archaeon
TTGGAACCGATCAGTTCAAGAATACAAGCGATCGTCTTTCCCGCATTGTTGGATGCTGGTCTAAATGCTCTGTGGAGTTCAACTGAGTTCTGCATCATTGTTTTCGTTTTGGCAGTCATTATGGGGGTGCTCTACTCGAAATTTCATTTCGTTACTCTCAATGGCATATCCAGATCAGTGGAAAGCGGACTTGTGATCGGTCTCGCGATTTTCTTTTAATTGCTCGCAGAGAGAAGCTTCTCATTTTTTAGTTCTTAATGATTAGTGTCAAGCCTTTCTCAAAGAATACATGATCAAACAAGTTTTTCCAACTCTCTTAATCCTCTTTCGAAATCCTCCTCCCCATTCGGATCGATGGTGCTCTTGATGCGCACAATCTCTGTGATTTTTTGACGATCATTTCCTATCATGTTTACATCATTCCGAGCCTTCACATATTGGCTATTTTCCATTTGGCGGTCAATTTCTCTGATCTGAGCCATCCTGATCTCCTTGGAGGATTCCTCTTTTGTGTATTCTTCAAAGTCATTTCTGTAAGATGCCCTCAACTTGTCAGAGCGCCATGGTTTTCTCATGATCATCGCTCCTGCTAATGCGAGCGCTCCAACGCCAACCGCAAGTGAAACAATGACACCATCGTCGATGGGATTAGTGTCTCCAGCATAAGACTGTGGAATGTTGGCTTCAAAATTCGACATTAATGTGATGAGAACAATCTCAGAGTCTTCTCCCGAATCAATGTTGATGTTTGAAACGATAACACTTTTGTGAAACAGTTTCGATACCTTGATTGAATACGTACCGGGGGAAATACCCGTTAAAACGAATCTTCCATTTTCGTCAGTTAGAGTCTTTTTCTCGGTCCCCTTCAGTGAGATCGTTGCAGATGGGATAGGATATCCGTTCTTATTGACAACAGTGCCGGTGATCGTCGAATTGCCTGATGATTTGACAAGGTCAAAATATATCCCAGAAATTGAAATCCCGCCCTCGACAGTCACTGGTATTATCTTGTCACACGCATATCCGAACTTAGCCGCTGTAAGTGAATATCTGCCAGGCGATATATCGAGAAACATGAATCTACCATCTGGACCGGTAGTCACATACCGTGATCCATCGGTAACAAGAGCCCCCTCTACGGGCTTTGAATCGAAAACAACGATCCCGGATATGCTCCCCTTTTCTGATGATAAATATGTAGAAAATGAAAATGTGAGATCTGAAATCATCTCGTTACCAGCATGATCCATTGCTTTTCTCGATATCGTAATCTGATAAGTTGTCGAGAGGCTTAGGAAGTTGTCAGGGACAAAAGTCATCACCATGTTGCCCTCTGACCAAACGAAGCGGCCTTGAATTTCACTAGATCCGTTTTTCATGGAAAAAGCACGTTCGACGGACGTGATGTTCATACTTTCACTGAAAACGATAATGATATTCTCATCCAGATTAACCATCGTTTGACCGTCGGTTGGGCTGTGACTGACAACGAATGGTGGAATTGTGTCTTGTATCTCCACCGTTTTGAAAACGGTGTTCCAGGCTGAGTTTAACTTATTTCCATAAAGATCCATCGCAGAGGTGCTGATATTAAGATAATAGAATGTCGAAGGATTGAGCTGATTCAGCGGTGTTATGATTAGATATGATTCGTTTTGCCAGGTAACATTAAATTCAACAAATTTGCCATCACCATTAATTGTTATGGCAGATTCGGTGCTCTGGCGATCCATGGCCTCACTGAACACGATTTCAATAGTCGTATTGATCGGCACGTCAATCATTCCATTTGGCGGAAAAACGCTCACCACGGCAGGTGCCTCGTTGTCGACGTGCTCAACGAAAATATCGATCGACGCCTCAGCTCTGAGGCCAACCAGATCAATCGCTTTAGCAACTAAACTATGCGTACCCTCCTCTACGCTCTTTGGATTGAATAGAAGTACAAAAGGTTCTTGTGCATCATTCGCTACTAAAACTCCATCAATATAAAACTCAACAGATCTTATTCCGTAGTTATCCCGCACAACCGTTTCGATATTCGTGATTTCCGCAATCTTCGAACCTGAAGTTGGCGAGACTATCTCTAGCTCCGGAGGTGTCGTATCTCGTACGACGATCGAATACTCCTGCGTAGAGGCAATGTTATTGAATTCGTCGGATGCCAAAATGCGATACCGGATTGTCCCAACCTTTACTTGCGGTGGTATCGTCGCGTCAAAGCAGTATTGACCGAGTCCCATGGCAACTTCATGATAAATCCCATTTACATCGACATATGCAAGTTTGACGAATGAAAGCCTATGGACATCAGTTACGTTTGCAGTGAGGTTATAAGCCTCCCCTACCTCTGCATTTGAAGTCGGCTCATGAACTATGATTGGAGGAACGGTATCTTGCTGGCTATATCCTGTAATGAACTTACTCGAGAAATCTTCACCAAGTGCATTTCCGAATATATCTGTTGCAGATGCCGATACGATCACAGTGTACTCTGATGTTGGAGCGAGCATCGTCGCAGGCACAAATATCAGAGTTGTATTTTTCGCTAGCCAGTATTTTTCACCGCTTAGTTCCCCGTCTGGTCCAATGACATGGAATGCCGCATTACTTTCTGTAACATTCATGATTTTATCAAAGGTCACGATAATATTGGTTGAGAGCTGGACATCGGTGCATCCGTCAAACGGATATATGTCGAACACTCTGGGGGCATTCGCCTCATAGGCATCTTCAGTCGTAAATGTGAATTCTAAGGTTCCATTGAGTGTATTTCCAGCAATGTCTCTTGCGCTCGCTTGAATTATTAAGTGGTAATTTGTGTTATAATCTAGGAGCGAATGTGGTGTAAATGCGAGAACCTGAGCATTAGACCCCCAGAAGAAGGTCCCGCTCACTTGCTGAGAAGCTGATCTTAATGAAAATGCATTTTCGACGGACGTTTTGTTCATTCGCTCGCTGAAAACGATGATGATGTCTTGCGTCACATGAACTCCCTCGGCTCCCGCTGACGGGATTGTTGATTGAATCGATGGCGGAGTCCTATCCGCTTCGTTCTCTTTTGTATGGAATGTACTCATGAAAGATTCCGTTAGGTTGTTTCCAAAAATATCTGAAGCTTTTGATTCAACAAGCAGTACGTATGTTGTTGATGGAAGGAGATTATCAGCGGGTACAAAAATGAGGGTCGTATTACTGTTAAGCCATTCAAATGTACCGAAAGTCTCTCCCTGTTGCGATGTGAGATGGAACGATTGGGAAGTGATTGTCGTATTCATCGGCTCGCTAAAGGTCAATACAATTGTAATATCTAGTGTTACATTCGTGCTACCGTTTTTGGGATAAACATCAGTAATACTTGGGGCTTTCGTTTCATCGGTTCCCTTTGTCGTAAACGAAGATGAAATTGATGACATGAGTCTGTTTCCCGCAACGTCCTTCGCCTCTGTCGATATGTTAATGAAATAAGTTGTTGAATATTCGAAAAGAGTTGATGGCATGAAAGTCATTGTCGTTTTCTCAGAATTCCATTGAATCGATCCGGAAACTGTCGAACCCTTGCCGACGAGGTTGAAGGATCTTTCTGTTGCGGTCGTGTTCATTGCCTCACTAAAGACAACAACGATCTTTTCCGTCACTTCAACATCTTTTTCTCCATTCGCTGGTGTTATTGAAACAACAGTCGGAGCTGTCGTGTCAGTGACACTTCCTTTCTGGACGATGACCTGATCATTAAGGCCGTACGCGTGTGTGAATTGAATAATACCTTGATTATCGGCAGAGACTTTGTATACAACTTGTCCGTTGATTATTACGTCATAAATCTGTCCTGGCGTGTATCCTGCGAGTTTTATCATCGTTGTTCCGCCAGTAGCGCTCACATTCAGCTTGGCAAAACTATTGTTCTTTTGTACCAGATTGACCGTTGCGTTACCTGATAATTGCTGATAGACAAACACATCATTTCTTCCAATAATATATCCAGTTTTTTCCGGGCCTATTGTTCCTCTAAAAACCGCTTTCCCATCTGGGAAAAACGTCATACGACAATTACCGTCAATGTTGTATCCTTTTTCGTATAATCTAGCAGTTGGCAGGATGAAGGTGAATTGGTTTGATCCAGAATGGAGATTCGTAATTGTGTGCTTATCGGAAGCTGAGAGGAATGTGATTGATGGAGATCCGCTTCCAAGTGTCACGACCATCGAGGCGTTAGTCGTAATCGAGGATCCCTCTGAATTGAGATCAAGTGTTGCTACTTCGATCCTCTTATCATTATCTCTGCTTGTCCCCATCGCTTTAAACATTTCCTCTGCCATCACAAGGTTGTGTAACTGGCTGTCATATGAAGAATATGAATATAATGTAATGTAGAAACCGTATCTAGCTGCACCAAATAGGGCGCTGTAGACATCCGCCTGGTCACTTGGGTTATCCGTCGCGTCATAATATTGGTAAACAAGTATGTTAGGTCTGTATTCTTTCGGAATGTTTTTGACAAAATTCATTGTGGAAATTGTCTGGGCCTTCATCGAAACCCCGAATGCACTCGAAGGCTCATACCCTTCCATGACAGTAAGATCGCTTGCGATCGCAAGATGTATAACTGGCATATATGAGTTTGTGATTACATAATCCCAATAACCTGACGCATACGATTCTTTAACAAGGTGAAGATAGCCCAGAAAAACAAATTCTGACCTTTGCTGATAATCATTTCTTGGTTGATTGAGACTATCTGTTGAGTCCATCATATCCCAAAAGACTCCCTTTGAACCCCACCACCACGAAGGCGAGGAATCGTTCATGATTAAATGCCATCGGAACGTCCCTTGTTGATTGTATGGACCACTTACTGGATTACAGACGACGCTACCACTTGAATCAGTGTACGGCACACCTGGACTCTTGTAAATTTGCCATGCTGTTGGAACATGAGCAGGATCATCTGGTTTGTAGTTCGCTCTTGACGCCGATTTGTAATTCCAATTAATTTGTGATGGGTTGTTGGAATAAGTTGCTACCTTCACCTGACTACTCTCTACCCAATTCCTAAAATTCGATGTCCAGCTTCCCAAGTCCATAATGGTGAGAGGAAAAATCGGCGTATCATGATTTCCCCATGCACTCGCAATTTTCGGACTTATCCACTGGGCATATCCAACTGCATATCCTCTGGGTTTTCCGTCAGCATATTTGTAAGGTCTAATAAACATCTGGAAAGTCTTGCTCGTGCCGAGTGCGGGATTTGGTACGACACTATTGATTGATGAGAACTTAAGTCCGAAAACAGAGGCTCCACCATTGGTAGGATTCTTTGGTTGCATCCATTGAGGGGAGGCAATATACGCAACCGTCTCGTTGTACCCCCACTCGACACCTAGATTACTTCCATATGCTCTCATATCGCATACTGGTGCAAACATTCCATTACGCGGATACCAGCCACCTAACACATTCGACGATGGTGTATTTTCAGGTGCACCAGGAACGTATCTGTTGTACCGACCACTCGAATCGCTCACCAGGCTGTAAAGGGTGCGAGATGCCGAAAACAAGCCGATGAAATATGTCGTCACGACCTTCTTGGTACCTGGAATATATGTGACGTTAAGCTCAAAATAATCTCTGAAAAAGTTAAAGCTCTGGTTCAAGCTGAATTCGGGACAAGACTCAAGGAACCAGACGATATTTCCATTTCTTCCCCATTTTGAAATCGTCATTTTGACACTGTCGAGAGGGTTCCCAAGGTGATCTGTTGTTCCATTGCCTGGATAGTACGGATCCATTCTTCGATACCATATGAAATCTGTCGTGAAATACGGATGAATCGTGTAATTAACGAAATATGTGGCGTATTCGACAACAAGTTTGTACTCCTCAGTCGAGACGGTGATCATTTTTTCTCCTGTCGATACGGTCAAATTCGCTGGTCTCACACCAATTGAAAAATCCTCATAATTTGCATTTTCGAAATTTGTCGTGGAGTTGCCATTTGTTGTTTCGTAGTTGTTATATCCATAAGAGCGCGTGATTAGAGCATCACAGGAGCCAAACACCATAATTAAGATAAGAGTAATTGCACAGATTTTAGGGAAAATTGAAGACGAGCCATAAACAAGCTTTTTCAGGCTTGATGAGATCGTTCGAGTTCCATCTGAACCTCCGAAAGTTATCGCACGAGCATTGTGAGGGGATCCGCTAGTCACGGATTGTATTCGCGACAAGCGACGAGTTGAGATCCTTTTCACTGGCTCTACATTCCGCATCTTGCTCCCCTCATCGTATCATGCTTAGTCCCAGCGCTTGACACGATTCAACACTTCTCGTTTCTCCGCTTCGAATTGAGTGGTTCAGGCGTACTTTGAATGAAATTTAAAGTCACATGATATCTTGCTTGTCTGGCATGCAAATTCCATGATTTTTCTTGTCAAGTCAAACACAGTCCTCTTTTATTTTCGAAGATCTGCGAAAGTGTCCGTTTGGTGCATCCCGTGCACCTTATTGTTATCATAGTTGATAATGGTTTTTCTCAACCTTCGTTTAACAAGATATCCTAAGAAATTTTGCATTCGGTTATCATTTTTGATTACAAATTTAGATATTACAAAGATGAAAAGGGATCCAGGTTTAGGTTTCTTTGAAAAATCTTTAATGTTAAAAGAAACTAAGCATTCTTTCTTTCTTGTTTATCTTCTCAAAAATATTCACGTCCTTTTTCCAATAATGTTGCACCATATTCGATTTACATCAATAAGACTATTCATGGTCATTCTTTAATAAGCATTCTAGCAAGATCCTTGTAGTTTTCTGAAAAACGTTCAAAGGAAAAGTGCTCTGATACGTACTGTCTCGTCGGATATTTTTCGCCCCTTAGGATCTCTTTAATTGCATTGCAGTAATCTTCGGGCTTAAAGGAGGTGATGATTTTTCCAACATGCTCCTCTGGTATGTCCTCGAAAATCCCTGTTCGGCTAACAACAACTGGTAAATCACAAGCCATTGCCTCGAGAGCCGAATAGCTAACTGATTCATATCGCGAGGGAAAAATGAAAAAGTCCGATGCCGAGTAACAAAAGGGCATCATGTTATGTGGGAGATTCTCTATAACTATGAGATCCTTGTTCCTTACTGGTGAACTCGTTACGCAGAGTACCTTTATTGATGGCATGAGTTTTGAAATGGACTCGATGACGTCAAACCCCTTTGCGTGTTCTGCCCTCCCAACGAAAATTCCAAGAGGACCCTCCCAATCTATTCCGAGAATCTCCCTAGATAATTTCTTGTCGTACGGTTTGAAACGTTCAAGGGAAACACCATTGTGAATTACTTTTGCGTCACAATGATAGTATTTTTTCAGTTCCCTTTGTGTTTTCTCACTGACTGCGACATTGACCTTTCCGTAAAAATTAATTTTTTCAAAAGTGGGGATGAAGTATTTGGAAGGATAGTATCCTGGTGTTCCGCGAAGGGCATGATCAGCCAATCCCTTGTAAGTAAAATGAGAAACATTGATCGCAGGAATGTCAGGTCGAAGAATGGATAGATACCAACCAGCGATTCCATTTGAAATTAGAAGATCGTAGTCTCTCTCACGATGCATTTGGTGAAATTTCAAACCGATTGCAAAGCCCATGCGAACTTCTTCTAAATTGATTTTGTGTAATTTCGGCAGTTTCTTAAATGAACTTG
>JANHAK010000052.1 GCA_024464195.1 Methanomassiliicoccales archaeon
AGTGATATGGCGTTGCCAGATGATGAGTATGGAATACAAAATGGTCATTGCCGTAAGAAAGGATCTCAAACTGACACCTGGCAAAATGGCAGCGCAAGTCGCGCATGCAGCTGTCAATTGCGCAATATTATCAATGAAAAGAAAGTCTGACTGGTTCGACGAATGGTATAAGGAAGGCCAAAAAAAAGTCGTCGTCAAAGTTGAGAATCTAAATGAATTATTTGAAATTAAAGTGAATGCGGAAGCCATTGGTTTGATCACTTCTCTAATTGTTGATGCCGGTCTAACAGAGCTTCCTCCTGGTACAACAACCTGTTTGGGTATTGGCCCAGCGCCTGAGGAAATCATTGATAAAGTGACAGGTCACCTAGGGTTGATGTAAGTGAAAGATCAAGTGCGAGTTATCGGCATTGACGATTCGCCTTTTAGATTCGATAATGAACGGGTCATTATCGTTGGGGTGGTTGTACGTCTTCCTTCCTATCTTGAAGGAGTCATTCGAAGTGAATGCGATATTGATGGTACCGATGCAAATGAGGCGATTGAGAGAATGATCATGAGTTCGCGGTTCAAGGAGCAGATTAAGCTGATTCTTATTGATGGGATTGCTCTTGGAGGCTTCAATGTGATCGATATATCACAAATTTATGAAAAAACGGGCATACCTTGTGCAACGATTACAAGGGAAGCGCCAGATCTCGAGAAGATTAGAAAAGCGCTATCGAAGCATTTTTCCGACTGGGAAAAAAGATTTGAGATCATTACGCGCTTTATTCCAAAACCCATAGCAACGTCGCAGAAGCCCATTTACGTTGCTGTTTGTGGTATGGAGTTTGATGTCGCTTCGCGAATCATCCACTTATGTACGATCCGCGGTAGTCTTCCTGAGCCAATACGAATGGCGCACATAATTGCAAGCGCCATCGTTCGCGGAGAATCAAAGGGTCGGGCTTAAATTTTTGTTTTTAGCAATGATTTGACAGCTATAACTGTGTCTAGATTCTTTGTGTCGATATTTTCGATTATAACTTCAGAAGTGTTGTTCCAGAGGGGATGTACGCGAATGGTCAAGCCTTGATTTTTGATGCTCACATTCAATCCTTTCTTTTCAGGATAGCGCGTGAATCGCTCGCCGGATCGCTCTAAGAACTCTAGGATAATTTCTTCAATCCGTATTGGATGAATCTGGAAAAACCGTTTTTCCATCGAAAGAAATCGCTCCTTATTTTTTGAATGATAGGCAATAAGTGCGATCAGGAGCGCAAGCATTGTCACAAGAATGATCACTGTTGTAGGCTCACTTGGCGCAAGACCCTCATATATTGAAAGCAACGAAACTGAGAATATAGAAATAACGGAAATGTAGATCGTTCCAATCATACCAGTGACCAATCTGAGCGGAACAGTATTGCGCGACCAACATCGGTAGTGCAGATTATGTAGTTTCTTTGCTGGGAAAATCAATAATAGTGCAACGATGAGTGAGGCGACAAAGAGCCACTGGAAGAAGATCGGAAAGAGGATGTACGAATAAAGCATCAGGGCAAAGATCGATGGAATGATTACTCCCAATGTGAATTCAATTCGCAATTGAATGCGTTCAATTTCGTATTCATAGTAACTCTCTGAACTCTCTGCCATCCCATCCCTAAGCGATACTATACTTATTTACATATTAATTGATTTATCGATCATCTCTTCTAACAGTCAGCCCCTATCTTTAAATCTCAATTGCCAACGATTGACTCCTATCGGCTAGATGTAATTGGAACTTTGTTATCCTAAGAAATGATTGACCAGAGAAATTTAGCATGGGATTTTCAGAATTCTTTTAGATAACTTCTTAGCATTACTTATTCTAAATTTCTAGATGAACATCTAGATGAACAAAAACGATAAGTTTTAATATTGTATGTGAAGTTTGTCAACGGCTGAAGATTCTGCGTGTCACCTAACGCTTAAATACGACGACCGTAATAGGGTCGCCGCTTCTGAAAGAGAGGTGAAAGTTTGGCAAGAGGTCTATACACTGCCAGAAAACTAAAAGAGAACCGAAAGAAGTTCCGTTGGAGCGATAGCACTTACAAGCGGAGGATGCTTCGACTTAAAGAAAAGTCTGATCCGCTTGAAGGCGCACCACAAGCTAGAGGGATCGTTCTTGAAAAGGTCGGTATCGAAGCCAAGCAACCTAACTCTGCCATTAGAAAATGTGTGAAAGTTCAATTGATAAAGAACGGTCGTCAAATAACCGCTTTTGCCGTCGGCGACGGAGCTATTAACTTCATTGATGAACATGACGAAGTTCTCGTTGAAGGAATCGGAGGGCGCCTTGGTCGATCTTACGGAGATATACCAGGTGTCCGGTACAAGGTTATCAAAGTGAATAACGTTTCTTTAAGAGAACTTGTCCGCGGAAGAAAGGAAAAGCCAGTGAGGTGATCGATTGCCAGAAGATTTGCAAACTCAATCGCAAGCAACACAATCTCACTCTCAATTGCTAACGAGACAAGTGCTCCTTTTCGGACTTTATGATACAAGCGGGATCGTCATCAAAGACAGTGGCCTCGCTAAATATATTGATCTCACACCTGTTCTTGTTCCACACTCTGGGGGAAAACATGCCAACAAGTGGTTTGGCAAAGCGAAGGTCAACATTGTCGAACGACTCATTAATAACATGATGAGAACCGAAGATTTTACTGGGAAAAAGACAAAGGCGTACACGACTGTCAAGAAAGCATTCGCGATCGTTTCAGAGAAAACAAAGAAAAATCCGATTCAAGTCCTCATCGAGGCAATTGAAAATGCGGCACCGAGAGAAGAAATCACAAGACTGCAATTTGGAGGAATATCGGTGCCAAAAGCAGTTGACATTTCGCCATCAAGACGGCTTGATATTGCGTTAAGAAACATTGCAGTCGGCGCCATCACGGCGAGTTTCAAGAACAGAAAATCGATCGAAGACTGCCTTGCGGATGAACTTATTCTCGCATCAAAAGGTGATATGAACAGCTATTCGGTTTCCAAGAAAGAAGAGATCGAGCGTGTCGCAGCATCAGCACGGTGATCAA
This sequence comes from Methanomassiliicoccales archaeon, assembly GCA_024464195.1. Taxonomy (GTDB): domain Archaea; phylum Thermoplasmatota; class Thermoplasmata; order Methanomassiliicoccales; family JACIVX01; genus JACIVX01. Next base: position 3,072 of record JANHAK010000052.1, read on the forward strand.
ATTTTCATGTAACTGATTTTTGTGGTGGTTTAATATGGGTCGTAAAGAGGATAATATCAAGAAAGCGCAGAAATTAATGCTGGATCCAAGACACATTCGCAACATTGGAACTGCGGCTCACATCGACCATGGTAAGACAACATTGAGCGACAACCTAATCGCTGGCGCAGGGATGATGTCTGAGGAGTTAGCGGGCAAGCAGTTATTGCTCGACTATGATGAACAGGAACAGGCTCGCGGAATTACGATTAACGCTGCTAATGCCTCCATGGTTCACACCTATAATGGTGAGGAATACCTCATCAATCTCATCGATACACCTGGTCACGTCGACTTCGGGGGTGACGTGACAAGAGCCATGCGAGCACTCGATGGGGTAATCATTTTAGTTTGCGCTGTCGAGGGTGTGATGCCACAGACCGAAACTGTCATTAGGCAGGCTCTGAAAGAAAGGGTTAGGCCGATTCTTTTTATCAACAAGGTTGACAGGTTAATCAACGAACTCAAGGTCACCCCGCAGCAGATGCAGCAACGATTTATCGGAATCATCACTGAAGTGAACAGAAGGATCTCGAAGTTTTTGCCGGAGCCGCTTAACAAAACGTGGCAGGTAAAAGTGGAGGATGGAAGCGTTGCATTTGGATCTGCGTTCAATAAGTGGGCTATCTCCGTTCCGTACATGAAGAAAAATAAGATCACATTTAATGACATTTATGAATACTGCAAGAACAACGATCAAAAGACGCTTGCGAAAAGATCACCTCTGCATGAAGTGCTACTCGATGCAGTTATCCATCACATTCCAAATCCACTTGAAGCCCAGAAAATTAGGATACCTGTCATTTGGAAAGGAAATCTCGATTCCGAGATCGGAAAAGCGATGATGAACTGCGATCCGAACGGGCCGACGGCCTTCATGGTCACAAAAATCATCATGGATCCCCATGCGGGTGAAGTAGCAGTTGGCCGGTTGTTCAGCGGTACGGTAAGGAAAGGCGACGAACTTTACGTGATCGGTATGCCCGATATCAACAGAGTTCAGACTGTCGCTCTTTCAGTAGGTGCTGATAGGATACCGGTTGATGCCATGGCCGCCGGTAACATCGTCGCAGTAACCGGTTTGAAAGATGCTATTGCTGGATCGACGGTTTCATCGTTAAAAGACATGGAACCGTTCGAAAAGATTGTCCACTATACCGAACCTGTTGTCACAATTGCGGTCGAAGCGAAGCACATGAAAGATCTGCCGAAACTCGTCGAAGTTCTGCGAATGGTTGCGAAAGCAGATCCCTCCATTCAGGTTGAGATCAATCAGGAAACTGGAGAGCATCTGCTTTCTGGGATGGGAGAACTCCATCTTGAGGTTACTCAGTATAGGATCATAAACGAATACAAGGTGGATATTAAAGCATCCCAGCCGATTGTCGTATATCGGGAGTGTGTCAAGGGCAAGGGAGGTCCATTTGAGGGTAAGTCTCCAAACAAACACAATAGATTTTACATCGAGGTCGAGCCGCTAGAAGAAGCTGTTTTCGAAGCGATTCGAAGCGGTGAGATTCAGACCGAAGGAAGAATCAAGGACACGAAGGCTCTTGCCAAGAAATTGCAGGACTTAGGGATGGATCGAGAAGAAGCGAAGGGAGTCGTTGCATTTAAGGACACTAACATCTTCCTTGATGTGACCAAGGGTATTCAGTATCTGCACGAAACGATTGAGCTATGCAAACAAGCGTTTGAAGAAGCAATGAATCTGGGACCGCTGGCGCAGGAAAAAGTCATGGGACTGAAGGTGAGGCTCGTCGATGCAAAGTTGCACGAAGACAGTATTCATCGAGGACCAGCACAGGTAATCCCAGCAACAAGATCAGCAATCTATGGAGCTATGTGTCTCGGAGAGAGAATCCTTCTTGAGCCGATTCAGAAGGTTTTCATCAACGTCCCTCAAGAATACATGGGTGATGCGGTACGGGAACTTCAATCCAGAAGGGGAATCATTGAAGATATAAAACAGGAGCAAGAGAATACGGTCGTGATCGCGAGGGCGCCCGTTGCGGAGATGTTTGGTTTTGCAAGTGCGATCAGGAGCGCCACGCAGGGAAGGGCACTCTGGTCGACTGAGAATGCGGGGTTTGTCCGTGTACCACCAGAGCTACAAGCGAAGATCGTTGCAGAGATAAGGACTAGAAAGGGCTTGAAGCCAGAACCGTACGATGCATCATACTACGCTGGATGATTGGAAAAAGCGTTAAATATCAAGAACAGTATGGAGAGTCAGAACAATTATTAAAGGTCAAAATCCTTAACAATGGAAATGGAGGCAAGAAAATGGCTGAGAAACCTCACATGAACTTGGTGTTCATTGGTCATGTCGATCATGGCAAATCGACAACCGTCGGACGATTGTTACTCGACACTGGCCATATCGAACCGTATCTGATCGAGAAGTATCGTAAGATGGCTGAGGAGAAGGGTAAGGCTACATTCGAATTCGCTTGGGTTATGGATAGCCTGAAAGAGGAGCGAGAGCGCGGTCTAACCATTGATGTCTCGCATAAGAAATTCAACACAGATAAGTACTATTTCACTGTCATCGACGCGCCTGGTCACAGGGACTTTGTAAAGAATATGATTACTGGAACGAGTCAAGCCGATGCTGCTGTTATTGTGGTATCAGCTGCAGAAGGTCCGCAGGAGCAAACTAAGGAACATATTTTCCTCGCAAGGACACTCGGTGTGAACCAAGTCGTTGTCGCCGTCAACAAGATGGATGCAACGAAACCACCGTACGATCAGAAGCGCTTCAATGAGGTCAAGGATCAGGTTACAAACCTCTTGAAGCTCGTGGGATACAAGATCGAGAAGATCCAGTTCGTGCCTATTAGCGCATATCAGGGCGACAATGTCGTGAAACCGTCGCCGAATCTCAGTTGGTATAAAGGTCCGACACTCGTGGAAGCCCTTAACGCGCTTGAGGAGCCACCAAAAGCAATTAACCTTCCGCTCAGGATTCCAATTCAAGATGTTTATTCGATCACGGGTATCGGAACAGTTCCAGTTGGAAGGGTTGAGACTGGGGTACTCAAGCCTGACATGAAAGTTATTTTTATGCCTTCCAATAAAGTCGGCGAAGTCAAGAGCATCGAGATGCACCATGAGCCTCTCCCACAGGCTGTACCGGGGGACAACATTGGGTTCAATGTAAGGGGTATCGCTAAAACAGATATCAAACGAGGAGATGTAGCGGGTCCAGTTGACAATCCACCAACTGTTGCGAAGACCTTTACTGCACAAATCATGGTTCTTAACCATCCATCTGTCATTACAGTGGGTTACACGCCAGTTTTCCATTGCCACACTGCTCAGGTTGCATGCAGGTTCGTGGAATTGATCAAGAAACTTGACCCAAGGACTGGTGCTGTAAAGGAGGAGAATCCGCAGTTCCTCAAGACCGGTGATGCTGCGATCGTTAAGATCGAGCCGACAAAGCCGATGGTCATCGAGAGAGCAAAGGACTTCCCACCGCTTGGTCGATTCGCGATCAGGGACATGGGGCAGACGGTTGCTGCTGGTGTTTGCATCGATGTTGAGAAGAAGGAAATGTAAAACCCCTTCTCCACATTTTTTGGAGTGATTTTTTATGGCACAGCGAGCGAGAATCTCTCTCAGCGGCACGGACCCTAAAAAAGTCGATAGCGTGTGTAATCAGATCAAGGCGATTTCCCAGAGAACAGGTGTTGCGATTCGCGGGCCGATACCTCTTCCGACGAAACGGCTCGTTGTTCCATGTAGGAAAAGCCCAGATGGGGAGGGATCAGAAACCTGGGATCGCTGGGAGATGCGAATTCACAAACGTCTCATCGATCTCGATGCTGATGAACGCGCACTCAGGCAATTGATGAGAATTCAGGTTCCTGATGGGGTCAACATCGAAATCGTTCTGCGTTCCTGATAATAATAGGAGCTTTTTTTTCATTAACTCGTAAGAACTTATAATCTTATTTTTCATTTTTTTCATATTATTATCAATGCGAAATCGATTGTAAGTTTTTTCAACAGAATTCCTAACAGAGTAAATATTGGAAATTTGGTGATGTACTAAGTTGATAGCAACTTAATAATTATGATATTTTTCTATGAGATCGCACAAGGAGATTCTGAATTTTATATACCCTTTTTCACAATAATCTGATAATTCGCCTCTCATCACTAAGCAGTTTTTAATCGTTTGAAAAACTTTGATTTTGATTATTCGAATCCAGTACTCTGGTTCTAACGAATTGGCTTTTTTTTTCGCAAGCTAATATAGTTATCA
>JANHAK010000053.1 GCA_024464195.1 Methanomassiliicoccales archaeon
GACTGGCTTCTCGTTTGATTCTGCAAGACGAAGACTATCCATTATCGTTAAAAAAGAACAGATTGAAAAAGTCCTTCAAGAATTTTTAAAAGAAACGCAAGAATGCCCAGCTACACTTAAAATTCGCCGTCTTATTCGAAAGACAACATTGATTGTGAAAGTAAACAACGCGATATCAAGAGAGTCATTCATGCCTTTGGATGATTGTATTTTTCGGCTCATTGCCACCTAAGAAAATTTTAAATCAATGCGACGATTTGATGTGCCGGATCGATGCCACTGTAGCTTAGCGGTAATCGTTGATCGCTAAAGAGCGACGGTTTCGTAAACCGTAGGTCGGGGGTTCGAATCCCTCCAGTGGCTCCATTTTTTGTTGTCTCTTAAGCAGCAGAATCTCGGCTTGATGTTCAACAGTAAATTTCCTGATCGCCTAAGGCAAACTGTCAGCAAACACCATCCTTTTTCAGATATTCCCTCAGAATCTTGATCGCACAGACATCGCCACACATTGAGCATCCTTCGCTCGCCTCAGTAATTCCTCTTGCCCTGTACATCCTACCTTTTTCAGGGTCGAGCGCCTCTCTAAACATCCCTTCCCAGTCAAGCGCCTTCCTTGCTCTTGACATCCTGAGATCCCTTTCCAGACCTCTACCTCTTGCAACATCTGCGGCATGCGCTGCGAGTTTCGCCGCAATCACCCCTTCTTTTACATCTTCAACGCTCGGAAGGGAAAGATGTTCAGCTGGTGTGACATAGCAGAGGAAATCCGCGCCGTAGTAGGCTGCGAGTGCTCCACCGATCGCACCTGAAATATGATCATAGCCGGGTGCGATATCCGTAACAAGAGGGCCGAGCACATAAAATGGGGCACCATCGCAAATTGTTTTCTCGATTCTCACGTTCGCCTCAATCTGGTCGATCGGTACATGCCCAGGGCCCTCGACGATGACCTGGACGTCTTTCTCCCTCGCCCTCCTGACAAGATCACCCAGGATGATGAGTTCCTGAATTTGTGGAACATCTGTGGCATCATGGATGCATCCGGGACGAAGGCCGTCTCCTAGGCTGATCGTGAATTCGTATTCTGACGCTAGCTCCAATAAATAGTCGTAGTTCTCATAGAGTGGATTTTCCTTTTCGTTGTACAAGATCCATGCAACAAGAAATGACCCTCCCCTCGAAACAACATCCGTGACCCTTTTCGAGCGTCTCAAATACTCAACACTTTCTCTCGTGACGCCGCAGTGAATTGTCATAAAATCAACGCCGTCCTTCGCGTGCTTGATGATGCCGTTGAACATATCGTCCTCGTCCATGTCCACAACGGCGCTTTCTCTCGCGGCCTTCAAACCAGTTTGATAAATCGGGACGGTGCCAACGGGGACTCTGACCTCTTTAATGATCGTCCGTCGAATAAGGTCAATATCCCCCCCAGTGCTCAGGTCCATAATTGTGTCCGTCCCGTATTTGAGAGCAACCCTCACCTTCTCTATTTCATCTTCTATACGCGGCATGTCCCTCGATGTACCGACATTGACATTGACCTTGACGGTGAGACCTTCACCTATTCCGCAAGGTTCTGGTGAATGAATGGGATTTGAGGGGATGACGATCCGACCATTTGCAATGCCCCTTCTCACGAATTCGGGATCAACACCCTCACGGCGCGCGACACTGACAATTTCGTCCGTGAGTCCTCTTCTTGCATCTTTAATCGTTACCATTGCCGGGCCCAACAGATTCTCAGTTTTTAGTGTTTGTGTCTAAGCACATCTAGTTTTCGATGCTACAATATCAAATTTATGAGTTCATGCTTCTTTGTTAAGAAATCAAAATACCTTTTTTAATGTCTTGACTTCTGGTTTTGAGTAGGGCATCCGAAATTGACAATTGAAGAATGGTGTCTTATCTAGTTTCTCTGTGAAAAAGAAAGGCATCGCATCACCAAAATTTCAATATTTTATTTAAATAGCCAGACATTTAGAAGATTATTAATAGTATGAGTACATTAAGAAAGTATGTCAGAAAAGGGATGGGAGAGCGTATCATCCCTTTGAAACTGTGAACATGTCCACTTAATACGCTAAACTTCAACCTGAGAAATACGAGGTTGGGATCAAATGGAAGACTCAAGTTATAACGAAGACAAGATTCAGGTCCTCGAAGGTCTACAAGCGGTTCGAAAGAGACCGGGGATGTATATCGGGAGCACAGATAGGAGAGGGCTTCATCATCTCGTCTTCGAAGTCGTTGATAACAGTATCGACGAAGCAATGGCTGGTTTTTGCACGCGAATCAATGTGACGGTTAACAGGGACGGGAGTGTCACTGTTGAGGACGATGGCCGGGGTATTCCGACGGGCATTTTGCCAAAGTATGATCGTCCCGCCGTCGAAATTGTGATGACAACCCTTCACGCTGGTGGAAAGTTTGACAGGAAGAGTTACAAAGTCTCCGGAGGACTTCATGGTGTCGGCCTCTCCGTCGTTAACAGCCTATCGGAATGGCTTGAAGTTAAAGTCAGAAGAGAAGGAAAGGAACATTTCGCTCGGTTCGAAAGGGGTGTTGTTATTGAGAAGTTGCGCGTAATTGGAGATGCGTGCACAACGGGCACGACAATTACATTCAAACCAGATCCAGAGATCTTCGAGGATGTTAATTTTGATGCTGATACATTGGCAAGCAGATTGATGGATCTTGCTTTCCTCAACAAGAATGTCATCATCACATTCAAAGATGAAAGAACAGGAAGAGAAGAAAAATTCCATTATGAAGGAGGCATCGTGGAATTTGTTCGATACATCAATAAGACAAAGAATGTACTTCACGATAAGCCCATTTACATCACTGGTCAACGCGATGATGTTCTGATCGAAGCAGCTCTCCAATATACTGACTCTTACTCCGAAAACATCCATACTTTTGTTAATAATATTAACACGATTGAAGGTGGAACGCATCTCATCGGATTCAGATCGGCGCTGACGAGGACGATGAACGACTACGCGAGAAAATACAATTTCTTGAAAGAAGGAGACGAGAGTCTTAGTGGCGATGATGTCCGAGAGGGATTGACGGCGATTCTTAGTATCAAGATGCCCGAGCCGCAATTTGAAGGGCAAACGAAGACAAAACTCGGAAACAGCGAGATTAGAGGTCTCGTCGATTCGATGATCTACGAGAAATTGTATCAATTCCTTGAGGAAAATCCAAAGGTCGCAGAGGTTTGCATCAAGAGGGCAATTCTTGCAGCCCAGGCAAGGGAAGCCGCGAGGAAAGCAAGAGAGCTGACGAGAAGAAAAGGATTCTTTGAATCGACGAGTCTTCCCGGCAAATTGGCGGATTGTACGGAAAAGGATCCAGCTAAATCAGAATTGTTCATCGTCGAGGGCGATTCTGCTGGTGGGAGCGCAAAACAGGGTCGGAACAGGGAGTTCCAGGCTGTTCTTCCGCTGAGAGGAAAGATACTCAATGTGGAGAAAGCGCGGATGGACAAAATTCTGAAGAACGCTGAGGTGAGGAATCTCATCACAGCGCTTGGCACTGGTATCAAGGAAGATTTTGATATTAATAAGGCACGGTATCATAAAATCATCATTATGACAGATGCCGATGTGGACGGTGCACACATTCGAACTCTTCTCTTGACGCTCTTCTTTAGGTACATGAGGCCGTTGATCGAAAACGGCTATGTGTACATCGCACAGCCACCGCTCTACCGGATCTCGAAAGGAAATGCAGAGATATACGCGTACACGGAAAGAGAAAGAATCAACGCAGTCGAGCGCCTCGGGAAAGGTGCATCGATTCAAAGATACAAAGGTCTCGGTGAGATGAACCCTAAACAGCTATGGGAAACGACGATGAACCCAGAGACACGCGTGATGAAAAAGGTCACAATCGAGGACGCGAGAAGGGCAGACTTGCTTTTCAATATCCTCATGGGTGACGCAGTTCTCCCAAGAAGGGAATTTATCAGTGCCCATGCGAAAGAAGTGGAGAATCTCGACGTATAGGTGTTTTCATGGAAGACAAAGCGACGCGAATTATCCAGCGCCCCATTGAGCTCGAGATGAAAAAATCCTACATCGATTACGCGATGAGTGTGATCGTGGGGAGAGCTCTTCCAGATGTCAGGGACGGGCTTAAGCCAGTTCAAAGAAGGATCCTTTACGCGATGTATGATATGGGCCTTCTTTCGAACAGACCACACAAGAAGAGCGCGCGTGTTGTTGGCGAATGTTTTGTTGCTGGCACGCGGGTATTGACAAGTCGAGGACTCATTCCCATTGAAGAGATTGAACGTGGCGACACTGTTTATACGCATCGCGGACGAGCGCCTGTGATCGAACTGTACGAGATGCCACCAAAACCGCTTGTCAGAATAAAATTGGAAACTGGTGCGGAAATTGTTTGCACACCAGAGCAGCCAATTAAAGTTCTCAATTCTTCATTATCTTATGAATGGAAGGCTGCAAGAGATCTTGCGGAAGGCGATCTTGTCGTTGCGCGGTGTATCTACCCAGAAAAACTTGGTTATGCGAATATGCGATTGAAAGATGGGAAGCAGATAGAAATCAACGAAAAAATTGCCTATCTTTTCGGTTATCTCCTGATGAAGAACTCGCTGGGTAAGGAGAAAGGGCATCTTTTTTCGACCATTTGTGATGACACAATTCAGGAACAATTCTCTGAAATTTTGGGCGAAGTTGTCTGTAAGGGAAAAAGTTCTGATGGCCTTTCTATACTTCTTCAACAGATTGTCCAATTGACTCGTGAAAGAGATGGCATTCCAGAGCCCTTTTTCCACTCACCTCGTGACGTCTTGCTCTCTCTCTTAAAAGGAATGCTTGATGCAGGTCTCAATTCCCTTGTTGACATTGGGTCAATCTGTTTACCCTTTGTATCACGAAAGATGGCGGCCGATGTCCAGCTGATTTTACATCATCTGGGCGTCATCGCTTCTCTAAAACCAAATAGTCGACAAGTTAGCGAGAGGCTGGTTGGGCGTGATCAGACTCATGCCGATTTAGCATATGCAATCGAAATAAATGGTCTGTTCGCTGAAAGACTCTTGAGACTGACTGGGCATCGACGTCAAGTTAGGAATAACGCGGAACAATTTCCTCTTCCATATATCAGGAAACTGGTTCCGAAGATTGTCGATGATACTGTAACTTGCTCTAGCACTCAGGTTGTCAAATTCATTGATCAAGGAGAAGGGTGGAGACTTGATCCATCTCTTTCTTGCAAATTCACTGATCAAATGTCGCCATTATCAGAATTGGTCTTGTCGTTGGGTGATGAGGAAACAGATTGCAATTTGAGCTGTGATGTGGTCGGCGAAGAATTGCCATTGCTAGGAGACGCTCTTCAGTACGGCCTTTTCTTCATTCGCGTAAATGGCATAGAAGATGCCGAATCTCAAAAGACATACGACCTCGAGGTCGCAGAATCGCATGAATTTGTCGCAAACGGTATCGTCTCGCACAACTGCCTCGGTAAATATCATCCCCACGGTGACATGGCAGTTTACGATGCCCTTGTGAGGATGGCGCAAAATTTCTCAATGCGCTACCCCTTGATCGATGGTCAGGGTAACTTCGGTAGCGTCGACGGCGATTCAGCGGCGGCGATGAGGTACACTGAATGCCGACTCTCGCCGATCGCGGAAGAAATGTTGGCCGACATCGAGAAAGATACGGTCGACTTCGTCGATAATTTCGACGGGAGTTTGAAGGAGCCAGCAGTATTGCCGGGCAAGTTTCCCAACCTTATCGTGAATGGCTCATCAGGTATCGCCGTTGGCATGGCGACAAACATTCCGCCTCACAATCTCAGGGAAGTCGTTGATGCAATTGTTCACCTGGTCGATAACCCATCATTGGAGACGCAAGATCTGATGGAGTACATCAAGGGACCTGACTTCCCCACTGGTGGCATCATCTATGGGATTAATGGCATCCTCGAAGCGTATTCAACAGGTAAAGGTAAGCTAAAGGTAAGAGCGCGGACGAGGGTTGAAGAGTTAGAGAATAAGAAGAGAATCGTGATCACTGAGATTCCCTATCAGGTCAATAAGGCCAATCTCATCGAATCGATCGCCGAGCTCGCCAAAGAAAAGAGAATCGACGGCATTATCGATCTGCGAGATGAGTCTGATCGAGAAGGCATGCGGATCGTCATCGAGCTTCGCAAAGATGTAATGGAAGACATCGTCCTCAACCAACTCTTTTCACATACCCAGATGGAAGTGACTTTCGGTGTTATCAACCTCGCACTTGTCAACAACGAGCCGAAGGTTCTAACGTTAAAGGAAGCGCTCCAGCATTTTATAGACTATCGGAAGAGCGTCGTAATTAGGAGAACGCGGTTCGAGCTTGAAGAGGCGAAGAAGCGTGATCACGTCTTGCAGGGTCTCATCAAAGCGGTCGACGCCCTTGATGACACGATTGCGCTAATTAGGGCGGCGAAGACACCAGAGGAGGCAAGGATCGCTCTCATGCAGCGTCTGTCAATCACTGAAGAACAGGCTAAGGCGATTCTTGATATCAGACTACAACGCCTGACAAGTCTGGAAATCGAAAATTTGCGCAGCGAGTTCATCGAGATCGAGAAGAAAGTGCGGGAACTAGAAAGTATTCTGGCAGATGAAAGAAAGATCATGGATATCATCAAGAAAGAGATGCTTGAGATCAGAGAAAAACACGGTGACGAAAGGAAAACAGAAATTGTTCATGATGTACTAGAAATGGATCTCGAAGACCTCATTCCAGATGAAGAAATGGTCATCATGATCACGCATGACGGCTACATCAAGAGGGTTCCCCTTGATACCTACAAGCAGCAGAGGAGGGGCGGCGTGGGCCTGATTGGGATGGAAACGAAGGAAGAGGACTACGTGACAAATCTCTTCGTTACATCCACGCACAACTATCTGATGTTTTTCACGAATTTAGGTAAAGCTTACTGGTTGAAGGCTTACCAAGTGCCTGTCGGCAGTCGGCACTCGAAAGGAAAACCGATCGTTAACCTATTGCCAGCGCTTTCGGAGAGAGAGAAGATTTTGGACACGATTCCGATCAAAGAGTTTGACGAAAATCATTACCTCGTATTTTCGACAAAAAAAGGTATCATCAAGAAAACACCCCTTACCGCTTATTCTCACGTGCGATCGTCCGGTATAATCGCTTTAGGTCTCGAACCTGGCGACGAGCTCGTCGATACGAGACTGACGGATGGTACGAAGGAAATCGTCATCGCAACGAAGTGCGGCCAAGCTATCAGATTTAGCGAAACAGAAGTCAGGCCGATGGGAAGACCTGCAAAAGGTGTCATCGGGATCAGGCTTTATCCTGGTGATGAAGTTGT
>JANHAK010000054.1 GCA_024464195.1 Methanomassiliicoccales archaeon
AGACGGATTCATGATAAACTTATTGAATATCGAAACGAAATGGCCAAACAGGTTGAACGAGACTCAGAGGAGGTGCAGCACTAGTGTTCGACCCAGGAAAATTCATTGAGGAGAAGGTGAGCGAGCTTAAGCATGAAATCAAAGGAAAGGCGATTATTGCATGCTCAGGAGGCGTCGACAGCACTGTTGCCGCGGTCATAACAAGCAAAGCCATTGGAAATCGATTACTCACCGTTTACGTCAACACTGGTTTTATGAGAAAAGGAGAGACGGAGACGGTAGAGAAAATGCTAAAGCAACTTGGCTTAAATTACAAAATCGTTGATGCATCAAATGAGTTTTTTGCCGCGCTCAATGGTGTTGTGGATCCTGAAAGAAAAAGGAAGATCATTGGTGAAAAGTTTATCAGAGTGTTTGAAAGAACAGCAAGAGATTTTGGAGCAGATTACCTCGTGCAAGGGACGATCGCTCCAGACTGGATCGAAAGCGGAGATCGCTTGAGGGATACGATTAAGACGCATCATAACGTCGGTGGATTGCCAGCTGACATGAAGTTAAAGCTAGTGGAACCGCTGCGTGATCTTTACAAGGACGAAGTCAGGAAAGTCGCGAGATTTTTAGGCATTGAGGTCTCAGAACGACAGCCATTCCCAGGTCCAGCCCTTGCGATTAGAGTCATCGGGGAGGCGACACCGGAAGCGGTAGAAATCGTCAGGGAAGCGTGTGCGATTGTTGAAGAGGAGATTGAAAAGGCGGCTGCGAGCGGAAAAATGACATTACCATGGCAATATTTCGCCGTCCTCCTTCCAGTTCAGTCCGTCGGTGTTCAGGGTGACAGGCGTGCTTATGGAAGAACGATTGCTGTGCGTGCTGTCGATTCTGTTGATGCGATGACCGCTACCTACTCGAAGATTCCGCATGAAGTTCTAGAAAAGATCTCGCTTCGCATCGTCAACGAGATGAAAGACAAGGTGAACAGGGTGGTTTACGACATTACAGATAAACCGCCTGCGACGATTGAGTGGGAATGACTCATCGTCGTGCGTACTTTGCAAGGAGACGATCTATTTCATCCCAACCTGAGATTTTTTCGTCTGGTACGATTGAATCGTCGTGCTGGTAGAATTTCGATTCCTTGAGAACCGCAATCATCCCAACGTTTTTTGCACCCTTGATATCGGCCTGAAGCGAATTGCCAATAAATATCGCCTCGTCAGGTTTCGCATTTAAATTTGAAAGGGCCATTTTGAAAATCTTCGGATTGGGTTTTCTTAGACCCACATCTGTCGAGAAGATAAGCTCATCGAAATACTGGTCAATTCCATAAAAGCGCATATCTCTCAAAGGGAACTCAGAGGGAAGCCCCCAGGCGACGTCTGAGACAAGCCCAATCACGTAACCCATTGCTCGTACTTTATCAAGCATTTCTTTCGTGCCCGGAATTAGCCGGCGATTCTCGAGCAAAGTTTCGTAAAAAGCATACAGCGCTCTATCGACAAGGTCATCATCACCGTCACAGCCGTAACGATGAAAACATTTGTTAAGGATATCTGATAACGGCACTTCGATCATTCTCTTGAGTTTTGTCTCTCTCGCTTCCATCAACAATTCGCCGAGGTGCCTACAAAATTCATCTTCTTGGTCAGAAATTCCAAAATTTGTTGAGAGAATACGATAGGTTTTTCTGATCGCTTTCATCTCAGGCTCTTTCCAATCGTGGTAGTAATCGATGAGTGTGTGGCCAAGGTCGAAAAGAATGGCTTTCACAAAAAGAAACTGATATACAATCATCATTTAATGATTCCGATTATGATTAAGCTAGTGGTCCATTCGTCGTCAAATAACACTTTGCGAAAATTGCGTAACTTCGAAATCATTAGGTAAGGTCAGGCATCTCAAAATCTGTTATGATCCGTTCTCTTCCTTTTCAGTTTTTGAATCCCCGTTGATCGGATCTTTGATATCGGATTCTAGGAACCGACAGTCCTTTAATATGATACGGTCTTTTACAAGGCGATGAAAATTTACGTTGTGGACAACGGTGGACAGTGGACGCATCGAGAATGGAGGGTGCTCAGGTATCTCGGCGTCAACACAGCGATTGTGCCAAATACAACACCATTTGAGGAAATTCAGGACGCGGATGCTCTCGTTCTTTCTGGTGGTGCTCCCCGTGTCGCACTCGATGCTGAAAGGATGGGGCGCAACAGTGAGTACCTCGACAGGGCAGAGATTCCAATCCTCGGAATCTGCGCTGGAATGCAATTCATGTGTGCGAAATTCGGGGGAAAAACGGAACCGGCAAAAGTCCCTGAGTTCGGAAAAACAGTAGTTTATATCGATTGCGAAAACGATCTCTTCAAAGATCTCCCCCGTAGCTTCATCGTCTGGGAGTCGCATAATGACGAGGTATCGGTTGTTCCCCCTTCATTTGATATCCTTGCCCATTCAGATCATTGTCCCGTCGAAGCGGTTAAAATGAAATCGAGACCAATATATGGTCTGCAGTTTCATCCAGAGGTTGAACATACCGAATATGGCATAGAGATTTTCAAGAATTTTCTCAGCGTCGTTGAAGGTTGGCATAAATGAAATCGGAGGATATGATCGCGGTCAGAGAAGCGCTTGAACACCTGAGAAAGGACGAGCTGTTTGAAAAAGCGCTAGGCCGGGTGTTGCGGAAAAGGCAAAACACGTTCGAAGATTATATTAGGATCGTTGGGGAAATCAGGGAACTCGCGCGGAAAAAGAAGATCTCATTGAAGGATGCTAGCCAACTGATTGTTGACGAATTAGAGAAAGAAAAGAAGGATGAACAAGATCATGATAATGGCTAGTACCATCGCAAAAATCGCCATTCTAGCATCCGATCCAAAGACGATCGGGATTGGACCGATGAGAACAACGCCACCACCTTTGATTCTAGATTTCTTCTCCATCTGAGGTTGTTCAATTTCCATAGGTTCATACGGCTCTTCAATGGGGTGAGGAAAAATGGCGAAGAACAAGAATGCTAAGAAGAAGCCAAGAAAAATCAGTAGAATCGAAATCAAACCTACGATTCCTGTGCCATAAATCACTGGAAAAATAAGGAAGAGAGCAACCTGCATCTCACCACTTGTGATACCATAAATCACCAGCAAAATACCGCTTACGATCATTGAGAGCGAAATCAAACGAATCGGCAAATGGAAATTCATCTTCAGATACAGATGAACGTCCTGTTATCAATTTTTCTCATCAGAGATTTGGCGTTCCGTCTATTTCAACTCGATTCTGGCAATTTGAAATTGTTCCAGCCATCGGAAAAATGATCAGGAAGAGAATCTCTCAAATTACTATATCTTATCGTACATGAAGATTCCATGCACCGACAAATGATAGGCCTTTTCTTGTAAGGGCTTCCGCGGTCTTGTTAACGGCCTCGTGTTTATCGAGGTAATTTCGCTCTAAGAACGGCATTAATCCCGCGTCTACGATCTCTTTCTTATCTCTGAAATAGTCAAGAATGTCTGAAGGATGCTCTCTTTTCTGCTCGATTTCGATTTCACCTCCCTCGTGCTTCGCGGCGATGTTAGGGATGTGATCCGCAACCTCAAGGAGATCATTTCGACGATTATATGGCTGCCTTACAATGCTTTTCCATGTTTCAGTGATATGATGCTCAATTCTGACCTTATCTTCAAGGCCGAGCATCTTGCGAATTTCCGCCGTTTTCTCTAGCGTGTCAACGTTAACCGAATTGCTTAGATTGAATCCAACGAGCGGTGTCGTACCATCATTTCGTGCAAACAGTTTCGCCGTCATTAATGTCCAGAGTACAGAATAGGGGTTGTCGTTTCCCATGAAGACAGATATCTTGAATTCCATATCAATCCCTAGCTTGTGAATGATGTAACCAAGAAGAACAGTGCCTGGATTGACATTGAGAACCTGCTTTATTCCATAGTTTGTATAATAATAGAGAAACTCATCGATGTACTGAAGTGCGTGTTCGTTTGGCTGTCCAACACCGCCGAAATATCCAGTAATCGTCTCAGGACCACCGAGGTGGACATTTGAACCATCAGTTCCCCTTGTATCAAGCGTCTCAACATATGAGGCGCCAATGACTTGCATGGCTGCCGCGATGGCTAGGATATCTCCTTGGTCGGCTTCCTGTTCTTTCATTTTTCTGACCCTGATGTATCTAGATGGCATGATTTCCCCGTTCTTGATCGCCTGCTGGGCCTCAGCGATCAACCAAGGGAAATATTGCAGGGCACTAATCTCTAGAATTACAGGATATTTCTCGTTAAAGACCATTTCATCGGCTTTTTTACCAAGCACCTTTTTTCTGAATTCGCGAATTGAAATGAATTTTTTCTCATCTCTCGCATCGATGAGCCACTTGATATCTTTAAAGTACGGTGAATTCATTTCCTTCAGGCGCTGCAACAAGTTCTCAAGCTTGCGAGCTTCTTGTGCTTTTGCATTAATTTCTTCGGGCGTCCCGTATTTTTCGATAACAGAAAGTATGTCGTTTATTATTTCATTGGATGGATCAAGAAGGAAGTCGTTGATTTCCTTTAGGGCGCTTTCCGGTATTTTCAGTCTATTTCGTAGTTTTTCTTTCATTTCCAATTCTCCCGTCGCAGGTTCCGTGACCTGCCCTCGATCGAAAAATGAGAGCGCGACCTATAAAATCCTTTTATATCGCAGATATCGATGCAGAATTAATATTTCGTTTTTTTTCATAATCATGCGGATTGAACGGCTCTAGTAATCGACCAGTGTCTTATTGGTAATTCAACCTATGCTCCAAACATTTCGTTCTCACGAAATACATTATCCTCCTATTGTGTTCAATGGGAAGAAGTCCTTTCTGCATGATTTGATTCTTAGGGGTAATGCAATAACATGTCTTGGAGAAGGCTATCTCGCTTCGATCGAAAATGTGAACACAATCAACGCAAAGATAATATTTTTATTTCTGGAACATAATCAAGTTGATGGTGCGAATTTGTCCTCCCTGAGCAGCGTCATCATCGAGATTCTAAAGTCAAGGGAATTCGAGGTGACTGAAAAGGGAGATCGTTTATTCGGAAAGAAAGGAACTAATGAAGTTGTCTTTTTGCTGTTGGAAGGAACGGATGATGAGACAAAGATCCGATCTTTTCTCAACGAATTTAAGAATTTCAAAGGGAAACGGGTGATTGTGAGTCTTCAGCCGATTTCAGAGTCCTCGGCGGCACTTCTTGATCAGTCTGTTACCTATTGGGACAGGGAAGCTGTCGCTCGCGAAATTGGGCGAACGCGCATCGAAAGAGTATTAGGAGAACATGATCACGGTCTCATTGATGAACTCATCGCCGATGATTATCCGAAAATTATTGCGCCAGAAGTACTGGAAGAAATGCAAGGCACGGAATTGAGCGAGAGGATCGTGAAACCCGTGATAGATATTTCGGATGTGAAAGAAATTTCAAGACAGACCGTTGGGGGCTTCAGATACCGGCTGGAGTTGGTTCCCTATTTCGTCTATCAATATTCGTGTGATCTGTACATTGATAAGATCAAGGTCGGTAGTGAGCGAGGACACTTGTCTGTCAATGCACTAACGGGAAAGGTTGAGCCTTGGAACGAGAATGTCGACATCGTCTTGACGCTTGAACATGCGTACAAACGTCTGGAACCGATGCTGGAGGTAGAAGAAGCGAAAAAACTCGTCAAAAGTGAAGTTGTGAGAATACACACGCATGAGCAGGAAATTATCAGGGACACGGGGCAGGTTACTATTGTAGAGAAGAAAACAGTTTCACCGAACCCCGATGAAGTTGTCGTAAAGGAACTGGGTGTATTTTACATCCCGATTTGGTGCGTCGAGGGCATTCATGGTGTCATGATACTCAACGCAGGCAATGGAAAAATTATCAGTGAGGATTATTATAAGATTTGAAGGAAGCATATTTTGAGGAAAATTGTTGTTCGAGATATGCATGGGATTCACTCATTTCCCTCGATTCGTTCTAGGGTTTTTAGGATGTTTTCCCAGTGAGACCCTTTCCAGTAAACCTTGCCACAGCTCCGACAGCGAAAGAATTCTGTGTTGTTTATGAGGGCACCAACCGGCACCTCATTTTCAACCTCTTTTTGAGTAACTCTATCAACTTCTCCATTACATAGCGTGCATCTCGTAAAATCCTCATCCATCACTAAATCAAACGACTTGATGACCTGACGAAGTTGTTCATAAAGCTCATCGCTTTCAATATAAAGACTTCTTTCGCCAAGCTTCTTTGCAAGATTTTTATCCCTGGTTAGCAGAATTCTCTTTTCTCTGAGCACTTGCGCCTCTATTTCCTCATCACTCTTGTTTTTTTCATAGATCGTGTCATAACCAATAATGCGCAACCACCTCGCAAGTGTTCCAAGCATCTCGTCTGCTGCGAATTTTATCCTCTCATTCGACATTCCTAGCAGCCTCGTAGATGAGGAGGATCCCATTACCCAATCTTTCTACATCGATCAATTTGAGACGGAATGGTTGATGATCGGGAAAACCATCTCCTTCGACGGGAGTTGGAGCATCCCTCCCACCTAGAACAAAGTCCCCGATAAACACACAATACCTGTCAATAAAGTCTTCTTTGAAAAAGGACCAAATGACTTCTCCTCCCCCTTCGACAAGCAATTTTCTTACGCCCTTCGAATAGAGATATGAAAGTAATTGTTCAATGTCAACTCTGCCTTTTCCAAATCTCACGACCTCAGCATTTTTCCAGGTTTTCTTGCAGTCTTCTGACGTCGCGATAAGTGTTTGGGCATTTTGATTAAGGATCTTGGCATGATCCGGTGTTCTTCCGTTTGAATCGAGCACCACTCTCAACGGGTTCTTTTCTGGCGGAAGATCTTTGACAGTCAAATGCGGATCGTCTGCAAGTACTGTTCCGATGCCGATAAGAATCGCATCGCACGAGGCACGCAATTTTTTTACCCGCTCGAGATCCTCTTGAGACGAGATCCGCACTTGTCTTCGTTCTCTCCCAGCGATTTTTCCGTCAGGTGTCATTGCACAGTTGACGATCACATAGGGTCTCATCATCTCAGAACATGATGAAAAAAGATGATAAGATTTCCGTCCGTCAGACAATTCTTCATTTTGTCAGAGAACAATGAAAATTCATGAAAGCCAGCGAGTGCTAATTGTTAAGTATTATGAACTGAATATGAATCATGATGGACGAAATTCAGATCATTGAATTAAAAGAAATGAATCTAAAAGGCGCTTATGTTATTGATGGATTCCCGAGTGTAGGGCTCGTAGGGTCGAT
>JANHAK010000055.1 GCA_024464195.1 Methanomassiliicoccales archaeon
CCACAATTTTCCTGTTGCACTCGATGATTGCATCGCCGATGACGATCGAGGATTCGATTTCACCATTAATGATCGTCGTGCGATCGCCGATCGAAGTGTATGGCCCTATGTAGGTATTTGGTCCAATAACACAATTTTTTCCGATAATAACAGGCCCTCTGATCACACTTCCATTCTTGATAACCGTTCCCTCACCAATACTGACTCTGCCGATAATCTTGACATTTTCTTCGAGTAGTCCTTCGTTTCTGCCCTCCAACGTTTCAAGGACAAGATGGTTTGCAATCAGAATGTCTTCGGGTCGCCCAGTGTCCTTCCACCATCCTTTAACGATTCGTGCCTTGACCTTGCCTGTTCTCTTATGCAATTGATCGATCGCATCGGTAATTTCAAGCTCATTCCTCCAGGACGGTTTCAATTCCCTGATAATCGGAAAGATGCTCTTTTTCAAGAAGTAGATCCCAATCATCGCGAGATTGCTTTTCGGATTTTTCGGCTTCTCGATCAGACTGATAATATTGCCCTCCTCATCTATTTCAGCTATCCCAAACTTTTCTGGATATTCAACGGGGCAAAGTGCGATCAAAGCCTCGCACTCGCTTTGAACAAATTCCTCGACCATATATCTGATTCCGCCTTTGAGTATGTTATCACCGAGATAGACAACGAATGGCTCGTCACCCATGAATTCCTCCGCGCAACCGACCGCATGCGCGATTCCCTTGGGCTCACCTTGCACAATATAGGTTATTTTTACTCCGTATTTCGAGCCGTCCCCTAACAGCTCCCTCACTTTTTCGGGCATGTTGTTTCCAAGAATCACACCGATATCGGTAATACCTGCATCCCTTAGATCTTCGAGACAGTAAAGGACATTTGGTTTATTCGCGATTGGAATGAGCTGCTTAGGTCCAGTGTGTGTTAAAGGCCTAAGACGAGTTCCAGATCCGCCTGTAAGTATCAAACCTTTCACGATGACTCCTCCTGGCGCATTCGTTTGAGTCCCTCAATAAGAGAAAGCATTCCAAAACCGAGTTTCTTTTCGGTTTTTTCTACATCAAGACATGAACAACACGGTCTTCGCGCCACTAGATCGGAATCTTTCGCGCTAATTGCTTTGATTAATGAACGATCGAGATCGAAAACTTCGGCAATCCTTAAACCGATTTCATATCTGCTGAGACAGTCTGGACCAGACGTGTGATAAATCCCGTGAGCGTCACTTTCAAGAAGTTTCAAAAGGACATGTGCACAGTGAGGTGCATAAGTTGGGGAGACAAATTGATCGGAAAACAAAGAGACCGATTTTCTTTCTCTAAGCGATTCGATGACCCATGTCACAAAATTCTTCTTTTTCGATATCCGATTCCAACCATAGAGTGTGGAAACACGGCAAACAAGATTAGTGCTCGATGAATCCAATGTGATTCTTTCCCCTTCGAGCTTGGTCTGCGCGTAAATACTCAACGGATCAGGATTGTCCCACTCAGAATATCTTTCCTTTTTCACACCGTTGAAAACATAATCCGTCGAGATATAAAGAAGCTTGGCGCCGATGCTCTTGCAAAAACTAGCAACATTGAGTGTACCCTCAGCATTGATATTCCAAGCCTCTGAAGGATTTTTCTCGCAGAGATCGACATTTGTCAGAGCGGCGGCAAGCACCACTTTATCCGGTTCAAAATGCCCCAACACAGACTCCGTCTGATCGCAATTTGTGATGTCCATGAATTCTGTTTTAACCCCCTTAAATTCAGCTGGAATATTCCTAAAAGTGCCCAGAACTTCGTGTCCATCTCTCTGCGCCTCATCAACAACGAACTGGCCGAGTAACCCTGAGGCGCCGATGACAGCGATTCGACTCATATCGATGTGATCGAATGAGTATTCTAAAAGACCTTCGGTGCAGAGCTCAAAATTAAAAATGTCAAAAACCGTTCACATTTTTGTGGTCTACCATGGAGAAAAAATTGATTGATGGGGTTGGGATCAGGAAGCTGCAGCCAATCGTTGATGAACGCGGATGGCTGATGGAATTATTTAGGAGTGACTGGAAGGAGTATGAGCGATTCGGCCAGCTATACATCACGACCTGTTATCCTGGTATCGTCAAGGCCTGGCATTATCACAAGAAACAAACTGATAATTTCATTTGCATCAAGGGAATGGCAAAGGTCGTTCTCTACGATGCGCGGGAGAATTCGATTACGAAAGGTGTCATCAATGAGTTTTTTATGGGAGAGAGGAATTTTATGTTATTGAAGATCCCCCCGAATGTTTATCACGGATTCAAGGCGATCGGAAATCGAGAGGCTTGGATACTCAACATACCTACCGAAGTTTACAATTACTCTAACCCAGACGAATTCCGCGTGCCTTTCGATTCAAAGGACATCCCATACGACTGGGCTGCAAAGAGTGGCTAAAATGATAAGGGTGGGGACAATACCGGTTTGATTGAATTTCCTCACAATCATTTAAGAATTCTACGAGATCAATTGACCACTCGATACAAACAAACTGCTCGAGAGGTCAATACGCATGGTGATGCAACCATGATTGGAACTTTTTTATATTTCATTACAAGAAGTTTAAAAATAACAACTTCATAAATTTGAGATATACTTTCCTGATTGCACGACGAAAGTCGTTTTTTTAAAGACTTCTAGATGATCTATTGTGCCAATCTCAACGTCGCGGAATTCTTAACGCTGGAAAGGAAATCGATCAGATTAATGATAACCGCTTTGCGATTTTCCCAGAGGATCGACACGAAGTCTCAATTCCTTAATTTTATTACATTATAATTAATTATATTATTATATAAATAATAATAGCGTCTAGTTTTAACTCGCGACATATATCGGCAGCTTTTCGACAATTTTCTGCTCCCATAACTTCAAAAGACAGAGTATGGTGCAAAGCATTTCTAGGAAATCATCACTGATGATGATTGTTTTCATCATACCATGTTGAAAAAGGGATGGTAATAACTACCTCATTTGGAATTTGCAAATTGATGGGCCGTTTTCCCAAAGAGAATATTATCAAAAAATATTTGCTCAGATAGAGAGGAAAAAAGAACAGATTATGAGGGTAGATTGTAAGGGAAAAATTAGATATGCGATACATCAATATAAATAATTCAAAGGAAAATAACTGAAAAGCAAAAAAATGATAATTACAACTTAGATTGAAAAAAGATAATAGGAGGTATATGACCGATCTTTCTGGTAGGGTACAACTGCGAAAATTCGTAGTTCCCGAAATCGTGTTCGGGCTCGATTCAAGACATCTTGCTTCACAGTATGCACGGAATCTCGGTGCGAGAAAAATTCTTATCGTTACCGATGAAAGAATTCAGGGTGCTGGGTGGACTGGTGATGTCGAGGAAACACTGAAAGACGCGAGAATTCGATACACAATTTTCTCTAACGTAACGCCAAACCCAAGAACAGAAGAAGTGATGGAAGGCGTCGATATATTCTCAAAAGAAAAGTGTGACTCCTTGCTCGCGATTGGTGGCGGTAGCGTGATTGATTGTGCAAAAGGAATCGGTATCGTGATCAGCAACGGCGGTGAGATTACGGATTACGAGGGGGCAGACCGAATTGCTCGCCCGATTCCTCCGATCATCTGCATTCCGACAACTGCTGGAACTGCAGCGGATATTTCCCAATTTGCCGTTTTTATGGACGTTGAAAGAAAATTGAAGTTCTGTGTCATAAGCAAGTACCTGGTTCCCGACGTTTCACTCGTCGACCCCGTTGCAACAACGACAATGTCGCCACGGCTGACTGCTGAGACAGGTCTTGATGCGTTATCTCATGCCATAGAGGCGTTTGTTTCGACTGGAAGTTCACCGCTAACGGATCTCCATGCGAGAGAAGCAATAAAGATTGTTTCAAAATATTTGCCTCTTGCTGTTGAAAATGGCAACGATCTAGAAGTTCGAAGTAAGATGATGCTAGGCAGTCTACACGCCGGAATCGCATTTTCAAATGCGAATCTTGGCGCAGTTCATGCGATATCGCATTCTCTTGGAGGTTTACTCGATTTACCCCACGGTGAGTGCAATGCAATTCTTCTGGAACATGTAGTCGCCTACAATTTTGAATCGTCACCGGATCGTTATGAGGATATTGCGAGAGCGATGGGGATCAATGTAGATAATTTGTATTATCCAGAAAAGAAAAATGCACTGATTAACGCACTAGCGGAATTGCGCCATCGTGTGAATATCCGGCAGAAATTGCGCAATCTCGGCGTAAGAAAAGCAGATATTCCTAGACTCGCAGAGATGGCGGTGAGAGATCCTTGTATGATGACAAATCCACGACGCCTTCAACAATATGACGTCGAGGTCATCTTTGAAAGAGCGCTCTGAATAGATTCCGATCAAAGATTTCAGATATAAATCTCGGACTGAGAAAGCGTTCGATCGGAGAGAGTAATGACCTAAAACCCAAAAATCGAGAAGAGTGGAAAAATTAAAGGTTGACAAAAAAATTACTTATTCATTCGAATTTCGTATTTCAAGATCGAATTTCCTTGTAAGAAACTCCTGCGTATCGGCACATATGCCGCCAAATAATTAGGATAACGATAATAAGAATCGCGCATTGGGATAAGATTTCATGAGATTCCTGGCGCGGAGTGCTGAGAATATGTATCTCAGATCTTTTGAGGCGCTTCCTGAAAGATTCGAGCCGTTCATTTAAGGGATAAGGTTAGTAGACGGGAAACAATCCCTTGCGAAGTTGATTCTCTTGCATTCAAATTAATTGAAGTTGATAAAAACAAGTAATAAAAAAATCATCAGTATTTTAACATAATTTTAATATTGCCAGAGGAATACGTCGAACCGATGAAGGCCCTCATCATCAACGGTAGCGCTCGCAAAAATGGCAACACAGCCGCGCTCTTAGAAAGAGTTCGTATGAAATTTAAGAAAGTGTCAATCGATGTTGAATGGATTAACCTTGTAGATCTGAAAATCGAAGATTGTAGAGGATGTCTTGCTTGCAAGAAAAACGATCGATGCGAAATTGATGATGACATGCAGACAATTTATGAAAAAATTCAGGAAGCTGATTTCATCGTACTCGGTTCACCCGTGTATATGGGTGCAGAAACTGGAAGAGCCAAATCGTTCGTTGATCGTCTTTATGCCTTTCTGAGATTCGCTGAAAAGAAAGGTGTTTTCGAGAGTAATCTCAAGAAGGGGAAGAAAGCGATTGTCGTTTTCTCTTGCGGGTTGAAAGATGGCGATATCGTGTATAACCACTTGAATGTGCGATACTTCAACACTTTTGTGAGATTGCTTGGTTGCGATGATATGCGCTCGTTTATCATTCCCTCGTTCTATCTTGTCGAGAAAAACAAAGGATCTCATGATTCGCACCCTTTGAAACAATTCCTCGATGAGACATCGAGGTTTATTGGTGTATCCTAATTGATTAATTCGAATTACGAGGTCACATTTGGTAAACCCGATCAACAAGTCGAGACCGAATCCCAAGAATAATATTTGCCCTTCGTGTTTCCTTATAACGAATGGCCGAAGATAAAAAGATCAAAGCCTGCCCATACTGCGGGAGTATTGAAGTTGTGCCGAAAATCCTGTTTGGAGGGCCGTTGCCAGGCATCGATGCAAAGGACGGTTCATATGTGTGCAGAAACTGCGGTAAGGAAGCCGTTCCGCTCTATTTCAGGAGTTTTGACGACTGGTATGCATTTTTTGAGAACCGTGGTGATGCTTCGAAACCGGTCGACTTGGCTTTCGTCAGTGTTCCAATCATACCAGTTAACACTGCCGCGCTTTTCTCATTAGGAAAATTCGATTTTCCGATTGGTAAGACAGCAAAGGTCGTTAATATTATATGGCACAACAATTCAATCATACCTCGTGACGATGGAGTACCATTTGACACCTATTGGAAGGCAGCATTCGACAAGAGATATAACGCGTCTGCTGTTTTGATCATGGATCTTGCGGGTGTCAGGGAAGCGAAACCTAACTTCAAGGTTCTTAAAGACCTGACAAAGAAGAATCGCGAAATATGGCTTGATATCGGTATGCGAACTGTTCAAGACCTTTTCGATTCTTTCGCAATGGAGGTTTCGAGAGCAATTGTTAGTACAATGACTTCCACAGGCCTCGGAATTTTTAACGAAGTCTTCGAGCTCTCAGATCGATGCTTACCATGCATTTATTTGGATGAGGAAATTGTTTGGGCAAAGAAAAGAGCGGGGCCTTCAAGAATAAAAGAAATGGCGAAAAAATTGAAGAGCATCGGCTACGAAGAAATGGCAGTTGTTGACCTTAAACGACTCGGTACAGCAATTGGCGTCTCAAGAGGTCTTCTTGAGGAAACGCTTGCGTGCGATATTGATATCTACATCGGCGGCGGCGTTATAGAGACTGATCTTGAATTTTTGAGAGAAAAGGGAGTGGCGGGCGCCCTCATCGACCCACATACTCCGGTGATAAGGAGTCTTTTCGAAACCGAGGAAAATTTAACAGCAACAGATTTCCGACTCTCAGAAAAAAGTAAGACGATAAAAGGTAGCAGTATTCCAACAGACTGAAATTCGCTTCGCAGGTCGCTGGGCGTTTACAATATCTCGTTGCAATAAACTGAATGGGATATCCTAACACTTTTGCGTTTCAATCATCTATATTAGGTTCTTAGCACGCGCAATTTATAAAAACAGCCCTTTCTCCCCATGGTCGTTAATTCCTCTTGCTAAATTGATGGAAAAACCGCATGTGAGGAAAAATAAGAGCAATACAAGGAGCACAATCGACAAATAATGAGCGAGACCATTATCCGCCTACAGAAGAAGTGAGTAAATGGGCCTTAAGGTTGTCATTACTGACTACATTTACGGTGAGCCGACAGAAGAAGTTGAAATTCTGAAGAAGATCGATGCGGAAGTCAATCTTTTTCAATGTAAGACCGAAGACGATGTTATAGAGATTGCAAAGGACGCTGATGCAATTCTCAACACATATGCCCCTGTCTCCCGCCGAGTAATAGAAAGACTTGAACGCTGCAGAGTTATCGCAAGGTATGGGATCGGTTACGACACCATTGATGTTGAGGCAGCTAGTGAAAAGAGAATCGTTGTCGTCAACGTTCCAACATATTGTATCGACGAAGTTGCCGATCATACCTTAGCCCTGATCCTAAGCGCCTTGAGAAAAATCACGCTTTATGATCGGGCGATCAGAAAAGGTAGCTGGGACTGGAGAGATGGGAGACCGATTCACAGACTTAA
>JANHAK010000056.1 GCA_024464195.1 Methanomassiliicoccales archaeon
GCATTCTAAATTAAGAATTTTGGATAAGTTGTACCAACTCTCATTCATTGCACTGTTGGGATGATCAAAAGTTTTAATAAAGACCATCTTATTGGCGCTTCAGTGCTCCCGTAGTGTAGTCCGGTCAATCATGCGGGCCTCTCGAGCCCGCGACTCGGGTTCAAATCCCGGCGGGAGCACTTCTCTTCGTGTCGGGTATTTTCTACCCTAATCGACATTTTCAGAACTATATTTGTTCCAATAGTCGAGCTTTGCTACGAGCTCATCCTGATCTCGTCATGAAATTTTTCGCCACAGGTTCTGCAATGACACACGTAAATGTCGAAATATCGCAATCCAGGTGGCACGTTATCACTCTTTACAGTGTAAAACACATACTGATTGAATTGGCATTCGAAGTCAACACACGGGAGTATCCAGTTAGGATGTTAAAACCATGAAAATGAATGAACAAAAGGTATCTATAATGTCTAGTAGGGTTTCGATGGTTAATGGTTCGACAAATTTTTTTTAAGACGATCAAGCACATAATTGAGAATGCAGATGCATTGCGCTGACGTGTATTCTCTTTCTCCAAGTGATACCTTTGTCCCTCTTCTCAATGCAAACCTTTCCTCATTTTTCGGAAGTCCAATTTGATCTCCCAGAACAAAAACGGGATTTTCACCAATTTCTATTTCCCAAATGTCTATACCTTTCTTTTCAAGAACATACAAATTGCGTTTCGTTTCAACAAGAGCCTGAAAATTATTTTTCTTAACAGTTATGCCAGGATGGGACTTTCCTGATAGCACTTTTCTGATGATCCTTTCCCAATTTCCCTGCTCGGGAGGCGCATCCCTGAGGAGATTACTTTCGATAAGCAACTCCTTGGGAGGGTCAGGAGGGCCATTTAAGATTGCATGAAAAAGCACGTCTCTTCTCGAAGCGTAAGACTCGTAAATCGCCATCAAAATGCATTGGTAAACGACATCGAGCCTTCCAGCATCGTAAAGACTCTTGAAATTTCCGCTCGTTCTTCCGGTTCGCGAATAGAGTATAAATTCCCTGACCATCCAACCGCTATTATCTTCAACCTAACTTATAATTACATCTTATGCCACAGATTGTATCAAGTTTTTACTATTATTTTAAAAAACGCAAAATCAAGCCATATACCGAGAAAAATGATGACATCGCTTGATGACTGTAACTTATGCGATCAACCACTAACTCTTCAATTTTCTAATAATTCGTCGACATCACAAACGAAACTAGGATATTTAGCGAATAGAGAAGAATGAAATTGATTTTGCGTTGATCACTGCCTTTGCATCGCGGCCCCATCGCTCTCTAGAAATGTATGCTGTGATGATTTTTATGATAACTGATATACTAACGTTGGAAAGTCCGAGCGATTCTTATCATTCATCCAGATTCTTTGATCAAACTGCAAATCGTTCAGATATTATTAACTGAGGATACAAAGAAGCATGCGCTACTAGAGTTTGCTAATTTGCGAATCAATCGATTCCTTTCTTTCCAACAGCTTATATTCAATTGAATCAAGAAGAGCGTTAAGGCTCGCCTCGATGATATTCGTAGATACGCCAATTGTCGTCCATGTTTTATTTCCATCAGTAGATTTAATGAGAACTCGGACTTTCGCTGCAGTCGCTGATTTTGTGTCGATAACTCTGACTTTGTAGTCGACAAGCCTCATCTCGCGGATCTCTGGGAAAAATCTTGTAAGCGCCTTTCTTAGTGCCCGATCAAGAGCGTTCACTGGGCCATTACCATCTGATGCAGTATGTTCCACTTCGCCTTTGGGATCAATGACTTTAACAATGGCTTCGGATCTCGTTGATCCTTCTGAAACGTCCACCAGTACGCGAAAACCGCCGAGTCGGAAGTGCGGTTTCGCCTCATTCCTCAATCTGCGAACAAGGAGCTCAAGGCTTGCTTCTGCCGCTTCAAACTGATAACCTTCAAGTTCCAATTTCTTCACGTTTTCAAGCAGCATCTTTGCCTCGTCCTTATTGCAAACGGCTAGATCCTGCGACTTCGCTATGATTCCAGATACGCCAGTAAGCTCAGAAATCAGCATCCTCCTTTGATTTCCAACAACTGCCGGGTCGATATGCTCGTATGTCTTTGGATCTTTCAATACTGCGTTGATGTGTACTCCACCCTTATGAGCGAAAGCGCTTGAACCGACATAAGGGAGTTTTGTGTCAGGGATGATGTTCGCGACCTCAGCAACGAAAGATGATAGAGAGGTCAATTCATTGAGATTTTTAACAGACAATCTCTTTTTCATTTTGAACGCAAGTGCCGGAAGAAGAGAACAGAGATTTGCATTTCCACATCGCTCTCCGAATCCATTTACGGTGCCTTGAACAAGATCTGCACCCTTTTCAACGGCAACAATTGAATTTGCAACTGCGAGTTCTGAGTCATTGTGCATATGAACACCCAGTTTTACTTTGATCCCCTTTCTCACTTCATCAACAATTTCTGCGATCTCGCTTGGAATGCAACCGCCATTGGTATCACAAAGCACGATATATTCTGCACCAGCTTCTTCTGCAGTTTTGAGGACTTCTTTCGCAAAAGCTCTGTTCTCTTTCCAACCGTCGAAAAAGTGTTCGGCATCAAAAAATATCCTTTTCTCCTTGGACCTCAGATAGGTAAGCGTTTCCTCAATGATCTTAATATAATGTGATAGATCAATTGATAGCACTTCTTTTACATGTAAATCCCAGGACTTTCCAACGATGCAGACCCAATCAGTATCGGATTCGATGAGCGACCTTACCATTGGGTCATCTTCGACACGCGAATCTTTTTTTCTCGTAAAGCCAAATGCGACGAGTTTCGCATGCTTTAGTTCGATTTCTTTCGCCTTTTGAAAGAATTCAACATCCTTTGGGTTTGATGCGGGGATTCCCCCTTCAACAAAATCGATGCCGAAGGCATCTAACCGTGTCAGGATGTCAATCTTATCTTCGGTTGAAAAACAGATACCTTCAGCCTGCGCGCCGTCCCTTAATGTTGTGTCATATAATTCGACATCAACAGATAAATAAATCCCTTCCTGGGAAACTACTCATCTTTGAATCAAATGTCATGAAGTGACCATAATTTCGAAAGTGCTAGATAAAATGTGTGATCAATAAACTAGGTTCATCGAAATGACCGAATCGATAAGATCCGTTTATCTTTGTATGAAAATCGAAATCTTTAAAACAATATGATAAATGCTATCGCTCAGCATGGAAAGCGTCGAAAATTCAGTTATAACTACGGCTCTAAGAGCGAGAGAAGCGGCCTTTCGAATGCAAGGGATCCCACACAAAATCAGGAATGAGGCCCTTCTCGCGATTGCGAGAGCTCTTGAGACTGCGAAGGATAAGATCATCGCCGCAAACCAATTAGATTTAGAAGGAGCACAGGAATCGAAGTTGCCTCCTTCTATGATCAAACGCTTAAGATATGATGATCAAAAAATTGAGGAATCAATTAATTCGCTGAACTCGCTGGTCAATCTTGAAGATCCGGTTGGAAAGACTTTAATGATGACTGAATTGGACGAGGGATTACTACTTGAAAAAGTGACATGCCCAATTGGAGTAATTTGCGTCATTTTTGAATCGAGACCTGATGCACTTGTTCAAATTTCGTCTCTTTGTATAAAGTCTTCAAATGCAGTGATTTTGAAGGGGGGATTGGAGGCGCGCCATACGAATGAGATTCTAGCCGAGGTAATAGACAGAGCGGTTCTTTCCGTGGACGAACGGTTCAATGGAGCTGTACAGCTCCTATCGACGCGAGAAGAGATCAAGGAGCTTCTCAAATTAGATAATCTCATTGATCTTGTCATACCAAGGGGGTCGAATGAACTCGTCCGGTTCATCAAAGAATCGACGAGGATTCCGGTTCTCGGTCATGCTGCTGGAGTCTGCCACACCTATGTTGATGATGATGCAGATTTAGAAATGGCCTTAAAAGTTTGTTACGACGCGAAAGTTCAGTATCCCGCTGTGTGCAACGCAATGGAAACACTTCTAGTTCATGAAAAGATTGCGCCAACTTTTCTTCCGAAGATAGCATCGCTTTATGCAAAAGCGGGTGTGAGATTAAAAGGTGATGAACGAACGAGAAGATTCATAGAGGCGGAGATAGCAACTGAAAAAGATTGGTCAATTGAGTACAATGATCTAATTCTGAATATTAAGACGGTATCATCTCTCGAGGAGGCGATCGATCATATCAACAGATACGGGTCGCATCATACAGACGCGATCATCACGAGATCGAGAGAAAAGGCGGAGCGATTTATGGATCTCGTCGACTCTTCAAGCGTCATGTGGAATTGCTCAACAAGATTTGCCGATGGATATCGATACGGACTCGGGGCCGAAGTGGGCATCAGTACGAATAAGACACACGCAAGAGGTCCCGTCGGTCTTGAGGGGCTTGTTATCTACAAATATCGACTCATCGGTAGCGGGCAGGTTGTTGCCGATTATGTTGGTAAGAATGCAAAGAAATTTATTCACAGGAGACTGGTATGAGAAATCTAAGCCCAAGACGCGTGGTTATCAAGATCGGAACGAATACGATTTGTCGGCAGGATGGGACGGTCGATCATGATTATATTGCGGACATAGCAAGGCAAGTCGTGGAACTTGAATCGAAAGGCATTCAATCGATCATCGTCACTTCAGGAGCAATCGGTTCAGGCTCAACCGAGCTAAATCTCAATGGAAAGAACAAAGATATTCCAATGAAACAGGCTTGCGCTGCAGTTGGTCAAGCTATACTCATGCTTGCATATAGAACTGCTTTTGCGAAATATGCAAAGCCAGTTGGGCAAATTCTTGTAACTTATGGCGCGTTTTCTGACAGGAAGAGATATCTCAATCTGCGCAAAACGATTGAAGAACTGTTCAAACTCGGTGTCGTTCCGATTGTTAACGAAAATGACGTGATCGCAACCGACGAAATTGATGAAGTCTTCGGAGACAATGACAAATTATCGGCACTTGTGGCTGCGAATATGGATGCCGATCTTCTGATCCTTCTAACTGATGTAGATGGTCTTTACGACAGAAATCCGAATTTTGATCCTGATGCAAGATTGCTAACTGTCGTCGATGAAATTACTAAAGATATTGAAAGAATCGCGGGCGACAAGAGAAACGAGCGATCCGTTGGGGGTATGCGCACAAAAATTGCCGCGGCGAAGATTGCGATGCAGTCAGGATGCAACATGGTCATTGCGAATGGAAGGCTCGAGAATGTTGTCCTCCGCGTCGTTGAAGGCGAGGAAATCGGAACCCTTTTCACTGCGACACCAAAATACACGATCAAAGAAAGATGGATACTTTTCGCCTGTCCGAGGGGAAAGCTTGTTATCGATGAGGGTGCTGAAAAAGCGGTTAAAGAGGGAAAAAGCCTCTTATTGTGTGGCGTACAGAGTATTGAGGGGAATTTCAAAAAAGGCGATGTCGTTAGAATCGGCAATTTTGCGAAAGGCATTGTGAACTTTTCTTCTGCTGAGATCGTCGCGATGAAAGTGTCCTCGAAATGTGAAAACTCAGATCAGAATTCGAATAGAATCAGGAAAGCGATCATTGAAAGTGAGAATATCGTTCTTTTGAATTGATTAATCAATTATTTTTCTAATCACCGACCGAACAATTAAATCACGAGATAACAGATCGCTTTCACATTGATGCAGCTAGAATAATTAGGTTTTTCATAATAAGACGAAATCGTCAGCACTTATTGAAAAATTACCTTTTTGACCCTTTAGCGAATAGAAAAAACAATTAATTACGATGAGATAGCAGACCTCCAGATTCATCCTATAATTCCATTTTTTTCCGTTAACATTTCTCCTTTTCAGAAAATCCTAAAAAACTCTTAAGAAAGATTATTACATATTTTGTTAATTCTTTGCCTGTTGCGCAGGAATAGTATATTCGCAGAGGGGTTCGCTCGTCCCGTTCTCCTGATGTTTGTGGCGACGATTCTAGGTGGTGGATGCGACTATTTCTATCAGATTATTATGGGTCGTCAACTAGGCCCTGCGGGTTACTCCGAGCTGAATGCCCTATTATCGATTTTCTACATTATTTCCGTCCCCACTCAAACAATTGCTGCCTTTATGGTTAGATTCGTTTCAAAATACAAGGCAGAAAATAATGAAAACATGATTGCCTGGCTAATAAGAAAGACACTCTTGATTTCACTAATTATCGGTATTTTGATGGCTATTGGCATATTCATCGCAATACCATCGATCAGTCGATTCATCTCTCTTTCATCTAGCTTTCCATTATTTGTCCTCATGTTGGGAACAGTGATTGTGATGATGAGTCCGACGGGATATGGAACGGTGCAAGGTCTTCAGCGATTTCACTTATCAGCATTATGTGGCATTTCGGGACCTCTCACAAAGCTTGGATTCGGCGTTATTCTAGTTATCGCTGGATATGGAATCAGTGGCGCATTCGGAGGAGCCATTATCGGAACCTTTTTCACATTTGTCGTTGGACTGATCTCGATCAGAGATTATTTAATTCGACCCGCACGCGTTACTGTGAGACCTAATCTCTCCAATGTGGAACGATATCTTTTCAAAGCAATTATCGCTGTCGTATGCTTTTCGATTCTTATCAACATTGATGTTTTTGTTGCAAGGCAGTATCTAGGTCCGCATGATGCTGGTTTGTATGCTGTTGCATCAATTCTCAGCAAGATTATTTGGTTTCTACCAGGGGCTGTTTCAACCGTGATGTTTCCCAGAGTCTCTGAATATTACACGAAAAACAAGGAAACAACGAATCTCATGAGAAAATCGATTTTCTACACCCTAATGATAACTGGAATCGTTGCCGCATTGTATGTGATAGCGCCTGCCGAGATCATCAATTTGCTTTATGGAAGCACTTATTTGGATGCCGCTCCTGCGTTGTCGATCCTTGGAATTGCTATGACTCTTTTTGGCCTTTCAAGTCTTTTCATGAATTACGGACTTGCAATAGAGAGTCCAGTCTATGTTGCCATTTTTTCAATTTTCACTATCTTGCAGATCATTCTTATTATGATGTTTCATTCAAGCATCGTCGACATTGCACTTGATTTACTCGTGACAAGCATCGGAATCTTTTCATTTAGCTGGATATATCTCGAAATCAAATCGAAGGAAATGAAGAAAAAGAAATGATT
>JANHAK010000057.1 GCA_024464195.1 Methanomassiliicoccales archaeon
GCGCGTAAAATTCCCTTCATTATTCTCAGCAGCGAGTCAAAAATTGGTTAATTGAATATTGCCCAGGACTCAACCCAGCATGATTATTTATATTTTTCAAGCAGAATTATCCATATTTGGGGTTTTTTAGCAGATTCTTCTTGTCTTGTTTTCTTAGTTTGGAAGAACATTTAACCGAGAAATCCGCGAAGATGAGCAGCGCGTACTAAGATCTCGCTCATATCTTTTCCCGATCTATGTCTTAAGATATCAACCATTTCGCATGTCAGTTTTCGATGGGTTTCATCAATTTCGTAGTCAAGATCAAGTTTCGATATAGCCTTCTTCAAATCCGCGTGTACGAGACCCAGTGAATCAGGATTGAGATACCGCAAAGCATCTCTCATGCTATCATCAAAATGAACGAAAACATTTCGGAGGAATTCCAAGTCTCTGTCGTCAAGCGCATTGAGGCCGAGCACTTCTGGAGGTAAACCTATCGAATAAAGCGCTGATGTAAATGTGATTGCTCTTGGAAGTTTCACACCTCCGATACTGCGAGAATAACCAAATAATCCGATGTGTAGTTTCCTTTTTCTTCTACTCGGCACAAATTTTGCCATTTCGTTGATCAACATCGCGAGCTGTGTGACTTGATTTCTATATTCTTTTGAGTATTTCTCGACGATTTCAAGGCATCTCTTCTCGTCAACTTCGTGAGCCTTGCTAGGTTTTCTCTCTTTGATTTTTTCAATCGCATTCCTAACTTTCTCAGGTGGATTATCGTATTTGAATGATGACTGCACCGTGAATGTCTGCACGGATGGATATTCATCCATCACCCTCTCAACCGTTTCAGGCCTGAATCCTCCCCTAAAAGGAACGGAACCGATGCCTATGATTGGATATAAGCGAACAGTAATCTCTTCTTCAAGCCGTTGCAATCTCAAAAGCGCTATCTTGTTGATGAGAACCGCACTGATAAATCCATAATTCATCGCTGGATCCGACCTAGCAAGAAAAACCCTCTGATGGAAAATTTCCTTATCTTCGAGGTACTCGCGTGTGATTTTGTGTGCATTTAGCATGTGATCAAGTTCTTCAAAGAGGGGGATAACGTTAATCCGTTCCGGTTCGAATCTTCCAATCCATTCGGCAATCGTGATATCGCCCCTCTTAAAGGCTTTTACCTGTTTTCCAACAACAAAATCCCTATAATAGCGATATACCCTGTCCAGGCATTTCGCAGATGCCGTCATCGGCAGAATGACTTCGAAAATTGGTGGGATATCGTCACCATAGAATAATTTTGCCGTATCGAACGATCTGGGAATGCTTTCTAGGGTTTCCAGAAGTATCTTTGCTTCTTCCTTTTCTACAGTCGGATTCGGCACCCGCGGCGTGATGAAAACATCTTTTCCAATTCTGTGATCCTTAAAATAAAGATCATATTTCGACAACAATTTTTTCACGACGAAATTGTCTACTTCTTTTCCTTCGCAATCCCACATCTGTTCGTCACATCCGAGGTGTGAGAAAACGTAGTAGGCTTCTTGAATCTCGTCCTCTCCTCCTAATTCTGAGCTTTCGGCGAAGAACGGGACGTTAACGTTATCTGGATGCTGAGTACTCATGCATCTCGGGATCTTGGTACTTGTTTGCATTCCCTTCCCTTTACCATGGCGTATTTAATAAACCTTATCCTAATCTTGCATGGTGGATTAATGGATTCGACGTCGTTTATACGAAATAATCAAAAAATAGGAAAAATTTGATAGTAATTCGTATTATTATTGTATTAATCGTTAAAATATAGCGCTATATCAACTATTTTCGTTGTCAATTCGATAACAGTAATTCTTTAGTATATGGGCTTCCAATAATTTATGAGTTTATTGGTGGACAACTGATACAATGACGAGCGAATTATCTTTTGATCAATGTAGGAATATCTGTCCGGAAGTGGTTTTCGAATGCGAATCTTCAGCCGATCTTACCCCTCTTGTTGGGATCATTGGTCAGGATCGAGCGGTGAAGGCGCTACAATTTGGGCTCAACATCGAGGACAGAGGGTTTAACATTTATGTTTCTGGAATTCCTGGGACTGGTAGACGCACTGCAATCGTCGATTTTGTTAGGGAGCTTGCAAAATCCAGACCTGTTCCGAGTGATTGGTGTTATGTCAATAATTTCAAAGATCCAACAAGGCCAAAAGCGATTGGACTCCCTTCTGGTAAGGGGAGTAGATTCAAAAAGGAAATGGAAAAGTTCGTTGCTGGTATCACGAGCGTCCTCAAATCAGCGTTCGAGAGCGACGATTATATCACCAAACGAACAGCGATGCTCAGATCGATCGAGGAAGAGAAAAATGAGCTGAGTAAAACTGTAAATAAAATTGCGGAAGAGGGCGGATTTGCAATACAGCAGTCTCAGATTGGATTAGCATTGATACCTGTGATCGACGGAAGGCCGATTACTGATGAAGAGTTTCTTCACTTACCTACGGCGCTGCAACAGCGAATACAAAAGAATAGGGAGGTAGTTCAAAACAGAATTTTCGGCGTCTTCAGGTCACTTAGAGATCTTGAGAGACGAGCAGAGGAGATTGTCAGCAATTTGAACAAGCAAGTAGCGAATTTTGCTATGGAGCCTTTTCTTGCGTCGCTCCGCGAAGAATTTGGTGATTCGAAAGATGTGCTTGAATTCTTGGAGGAGGTGCAGGAAAACATCATCGAAAATCTTCCGATCATTTTACAAGGTCAACAGAAGGAAGCGCAGACTCCTTTTTTCACTCCACCAGTCGACCCCACCAAGAATTATGCAGTCAATCTTATTGTCGACAATTCGAATCTTCAGGGCGCACCCGTCGTGATCGAGCTCAATCCCTCATATAGCCGTTTGTTCGGCGTCACCGAAAAGGAGGCAAGATTTGGCGCACTTGTTACTGATTTCACGATGATTCGTGGCGGTGCTGCCCACAAGGCAAATGGCGGATTTCTTGTGTTGCCCGTTGAGGAAGTTCTGAGGGATCCTCTTATCTGGGAGAGCCTTAAACAAGCTTTAGCTAATGAAATCCTTGAGATCGAGGAGCCTGCCGCAAAATTCGGCTATGTAGTCACGAAAACCCTTAGGCCTGGGCCAATCCCCTTCAGGACGAAAGTCATTCTCATCGGCACTCCGATGTTTTACGATTTGCTTTATTCCTTGGATAAAGATTTCCGGGAACTTTTCAAGGTTAAGGCGGAATTCGATACAACAATGGAGAGAAATGATGAGAATATCAAGAAATATGGTTCGTTCATATGCACGCTCTGTGAAAAAGAACGCCTCTTGCATCTCGATCCGAGCGGACTTGCGGCGGTTGTTGAATACGGATCGAGACTCGCAGACGATCAAAATAAATTATCGACGCGATTTTCTGAAATATCAGATGTGATTAGAGAGGCGAACTACTACGCACGCCTTGATGTCGCAAAACTGATCAGTAAGAAACACATTGACAGGGCTCTCGAAGAAAGAATTTATCGTTCAAGCATGATCCAGGAAAAGATACAGGAAGCCATTATAAAAGGTCTCCTCCTGCTCGATACCGATGGTGAAAGGGTCGGTCAGGTGAATGGTCTTGCGGTTATGTCTGTTGGGGATTATGCGTTTGGAAAACCAAGCAAGATCACTGCAAGTATCGGTGTTGGTCGTGAGGGGATCATTGACATTGAACGAGAATCGCAGATGGGCGGGCCGACGCATACGAAAGGCGTGATGATACTTGGCGGATACCTCAATGACAGGTACGCACGTGAGAAACCTCTGAGTCTTACCGCGAAGATCGTTTTTGAACAGAGTTACAGTGGTGTTGATGGCGACAGTGCATCAAGCACCGAGCTTTACGCCATTCTTTCCGCTCTTTCGGGAAAGCCGATTAAACAGTACCTCGCTGTAACGGGTTCAGTTAACCAGAAAGGTGAGGTGCAGGCGATTGGTGGCGTTAATGAGAAAATTGAGGGATTTTTCGAAGTCTGTAAGTTCAAGGGTTTTACGGGAAAGCAAGGTGTCGTAATTCCTAGAAGTAATATTCAGAATCTCATGCTGAAGGAAGAGGTTGTGGAAGCTGTGAAGAAAGGCAAGTTCCACATTTATCCTGTCAGTACAATCGATGAAGGCATCGAAATCCTAACGGGTGTCAAAGCCGGTCAGAGATTGCCAGATGGAAGTTTCGAAAAAGGATCGATCAACGATCTTGTGCAAAGGCGACTATCGGAGATGGCCGACAGGATCAAAGAATACCGATTGTGAAGATGACATGCCGATTCGTCATAGTAAGTTGAATTTAATTCTTACGCTTTTGCAATAATCAGCCAGTAATCGGGTGACAGCGAGTCGCCAAGTCATCATCAACATGGAATCAAAAATTCGATAATTTTCTTCGAATATCCGAAAATTCTCTTCTCGCCGGTATCATTACTGCAATAAGATTATATTGGAGCTGCGTATTGGTAAGAAATCGCATGCGCCTCCTCATCATTGGGTGTGGCTCGATTGGGACCACTTTAGCAAAAGCTGTCGACGAGATGCCTGAGGTCGATCTGATCTACATTACGGACAAGAGTAAGGTCTGCGCTGCCCACTTGGTTGAAAAATTACACAAAGTCAAATACGTAGACAACAGCGACGAATGCCTTTCTGATATTATCAATGATATCGATCTGGTCGTTGAAGCAGCTAGCCAGGAGGCAGCAAGACATTTTGTCCCCTTTTTCCTTGAGAGAGGCGTCGACGTGATGATGATGAGCGTTGGCGCTTTTGCAGATGATGATTTCAGAGAAAAATGCTTCAAACTTTCGAAGGAAAAGGGTTGCCGTCTTTTTGTCCCTTCAGGGGCGATAACGGGTACTGATGGTTTGCGCTCAGCTTCCGCCGGTGAAATCGATGAAGTAACTTTGATAACCACAAAAGGGCCCAAGAGTCTTCGCTCAATCGAATACTTCAAACAGAAGGGGATCGATATTGAAAGAATCAAAGAACCAACGGTCGTTTTTGAAGGCTCTGCGCGTGACGCCGCTCGAATTTTTCCGAGAAATATGAACATCGCTGCAACGTTGAGCCTTTTGGGTATAGGTTTTGACAGAACCAAGGTGAAAATCGTGTGTGATCCAAATGTAGAAAGGAATACTCACACGTTGATTGTGAAGGGGCCCTTTGGTGAAATCACGTCAACGACAAGTAACGTACCATTTCCGCGAAATCCGTCGACAAGTTATCTTGCCGCGCTCTCTGCGATCGCCGCTCTGAAACGAATCATCAATAACGTTTGGATTGGTGTATAATAGAACATTGTATTTTTCACACCTTAGTCAAGTCAAAAGTCAATTCGTCGGAATAGTTATAAGCGATTGTGTGACTTCTCACCTCCCGAGTGATTTCATGAATGGGAGGGTGAAGCGCGTTTTTGCAAATCTTGCTGAAGAGGTCGACGCAATTCTGCTTATTAATGACGCGGAACCAAATATCGACCAGTCATTTTTTTACGTGACTGGTCTTGAATCAGGACTCTTTGAAGGTTGTTTTGTAATATTATGGCCCGATGGGAGTTTGGACCTCTTTTCATCGAAGCTAGAAGAGACAAGTGCAAGATCTGTTTTCGAGGGCGTTAGAATATTCGATAAAGCTGCGGACAGGGAACGAATGCTGAGGGAGTCTCTCAAAGGCGTCAAGCGCCTAGGGCTTAACGGTGCGGCGATCACATTAAGGAGCCTTCGCGAAATCAAGAAAGCTGTGCCAGAGATCGAAGAAGTTGATGTTTGGAAAGCACTTGAGAGGGCACGGTTGGTAAAAGATGATGATGAGATTGCTCGAATCAGGGAAGCGTGCAAGATCGCTTCAGATGTTGCAGAGGAAATTCCAGATTTTTTGACGACAGGAATGACTGAATACGAAGCTGCGGCTGAGATCGCGTATCGAATGCAGAAAAAAGGGGCAACTTCTCCTTCATTTGATCCAAACGCTTCCTTTGGAGCAAATTCGGCTGAGCCACATCATGTGCCGACGAATAGGAAACTATCAAGAGGCGATTGTGCGCTGTTTGATTTTGGTGCAAAGTATCGGCGGTATTGCTCGGATATTACTCGCACTTTCTTTTCCGGAAAGCCGAATGAAGATCTTGAGGAAATGTATTCAATCGTGCTTGAAGCCCAAAAGGCTGCGATCAGGATGATGCGTGCTGGGGTGAAGGCAAAGGACATTGACGTTTGTGCTAGAAGCATCATCGACGCGACTCGATTTAGAGGGCGATTCATTCATTCGATTGGGCATGCGATAGGCCTTTCCGTTCATGACGGGGGGAGAATTGCGGCCGAAGAGAGTTTTGCTCTGGAAGAGAATATGATCCTTACAGTCGAGCCAGGTATATACGTTCCAGGCATCGGAGGAATCAGGATTGAAGACGATGTGCGTATTACGGCGAGTGGGTGCGAATTGTTAACAACCGCTCCCAAAGAAATGATGGTGATCTGAATGGAGGATATTCTGAGCGAGACAGTCGATCGTATGCTGAAGGAAGGTGCGGAGTTTTGCGATGCGCGATTTCAGACTGTGCACTCGTGCCAGATCAGGATTGTTGACACGGGAATCAGGGCGCTAAATGAGGAAAGGATTGGAGGATTGTGTTTTAGAGCGAGGATCGGAGGCTCATGGGGCTACGCCTCTACCGTCGCCCTCGACAGACATTCTGCCATTGCCTCATGTATCGATGCGGTGAGGAATGCAAGATTAGGTCATTTAGCAGGCCCAAAGATCACGGAGATGCCATCTTATGAACGGAAGATCAAGGCGGATCTCAAGGTACATCCCATCGATGTGCCAATCGATGAGAAAATTGAAGTGGTGAGAGAGCTCGAATCCTCTCAACGGGTTGAAAAACGCGTTGTGAATACGAACGCGAATTATAAGGACGAAGTGAGAACGAATCACTTGATGAATTCTTTTGGTGTCCAGGTCAAATGGGAGGAGGTCAGAGTCCGTCTTATTGCTTACTCTGTTGCTTCTGAGAGTGGCCGCCAGGAGATCTATTACGAGAGCGTTGATGGAACTGGGGGATTTGAAATCGCGAGGGATAGCGATCTCGAAGCGATCGGGAGAAAGTGTGGTGAAGAAGCCGTTAAGATGCTCGGCGCGAAAAAGCCACCATCAGGGTATTTGACATGCATTTCTGACCCTCAGATAACTGGCCTTCTCGCACACGA
>JANHAK010000058.1 GCA_024464195.1 Methanomassiliicoccales archaeon
CCAGATCATCCTATTCTCGAGGTTACGAACGGCGAGAAAATTCTCTGCGCGGGTGACCTACATATTGGGATTGAGGAGGAACTGAGAAAAAAAGGCATACATGTGCCAAGCCAGACGCATAGAATGGAGGAAGAACTTCTTGCGTTAGGGAAATCTCATGAACGATTGATTCTCCTTGGCGACATTAAGCATCAGGTGCCAGGGACGACAAGACAGGAGAACATTGAAATTCCTCGTTTCTTAAAGAACATGAGAAATGCTTTCAGGCGAATCGACATCGTCAGGGGAAACCATGATGGAGGCATCGAGGATTATCTGCTCGATGGCGTCGTTCTACATTCCTCAGCGGGTTTCTCGATCGGGAATATCGGATTCCTTCACGGGCATACTTGGCCTTCAATTGAACTTGCCTCGTGTGAGATTCTCGTCATGTCTCACAATCATCCAGCAGTGTTTTTTAAAGATGGACTCGGGAATGTGCAGACTGAACCATGCTGGTTAAGAGCTTCCCCGACTGACATAGCTTTCGAATTTTTTGACACCTTCCCAAAGGAGATTATCATCATGCCTGCTCTGAATCGAATGCTTGGTGGTTCGCCAGTTAACGCAGAAGAATGTGAGCTGCTCGGCCCCCTTTTTACAAACAAAATCGTCGATATCGCTAATGCCGAGGTTCATTTGCTCGACGGCGTCAATCTTGGCAGGGTAAAGGATATCACTGTTTCCTATCGAAGTAGACGCTCTTCGTCGTCGCGCTGAGCGGAATTCCGATGACTACTCTTGAATTGGTGAACCCCGCTCTTCTTGCAGCCACCCCTACTCTATACATGACTCTATTGTCGACGTTATGAATACTTGCGGTCTTTACCGCCGAACCGATTGCAATGCCGAGATCGAGAAGTCTGAAAACACAGTTCGGTCCAACGAAATCCCTTTCAAGATGTCTTTCCTTCATTTCTTTACAAAGGAATCCGCAGCCAGCACAATCAACGCCATTTGGAGGGTGATCGCGCAATCCAAGAAGTAAAACAGCGCTTG
Organism: Methanomassiliicoccales archaeon; assembly: GCA_024464195.1. Classification (GTDB taxonomy): domain Archaea; phylum Thermoplasmatota; class Thermoplasmata; order Methanomassiliicoccales; family JACIVX01; genus JACIVX01. Next base: position 1,039 of record JANHAK010000058.1, read on the forward strand.
AGTCAAGTACATTCTTCCCATCCCTCGTGAATCCCTGTTCGTTTCTTTCTTCTGCCATCTTGATCATCGTTTCGCCGAGTTTTCTTACATCGTCTCCCGTCAAAATCTTAATCTCAACGAAATCTTTGCCGAGCCCTTTCGGAGCGGTTTTCGCGGAAATCGCCATCAAATCGGCGACAAGTTTGACTGCACTTTCCATTTGATACACCTTCGTCCGTAATCCAAACTTTCTCCTAAATCATTTTCGTATATCAAAGATGCTCAGGAATAAATTCAGATTATGATAAATTCTTAATTATAAGAGAATGATGTTGCAAAAGGATTAATAAAAGTTGAAAGAAGAAAGTGTTTCAGAAATTTGAGAACCTCTTGTATTCTGTTCCATCAGGCTTTCTGATGCACACGGTGAGCGGCATATGGCCAGGCAATGTGTGCGTCGCACAGGAGTTGCAGGGATCATACGCTCTGTACGCCATTTCAATCATGTTGAGCAATCCTGGTGAGACTTCCCAGTTCTTGATAAGGGCCTTTGCCGCCTTTGCTACACTGATGTTAATCGGCGCGTTATTGTTCGTTGTACCAACGATCAGATTGACATTTTGAACGATACCGTTTTCATCGGAAACGTAGTGATGGATGAGTACACCTCTCGGCGCCTCGACGCAACCAATACCCTCTCCAGGTGTTTTTGTCTTTGTTTTAATATCTTTGCTCGTGATCTCTGGGTCCTGTGCGAGTTCAAGTAATCTCTCAGACGCGTAGAGAAGTTCAATCACCCTAGCCCAATGATATGCCTGCGTGTGGTGAATCGGCCCCTTCACGCCGGCGTCTCTGAAAAATCCTATCATCTTCTCGTACTCTGCCTGTGCAAGCGGCGTCGCGAATCCGCTCGATACATTTATCCTCGCTAGTGGTGCAACACGGTAGACACCGCTATCTGCCCCATCAACAAGCCCTTTCCATCCAATTTTTTTCAAGAAGCAGAACTTCTCGTAACTCCAAGGCTCGACATGCTCGCCGATGTATTCGAGATAATCCTTTGGATCGAATTTGGCGATTTCGTTTCCCTTTGGATCGATCGCTCTGAGCATACCGTCATAGAAATTGATCTTATTGTTCTTGTCTACAAGTCCAACATAATTTGTTTCGTTGTAGAAGATATTTGGATCACTGATGATCGAGAGGTAATCTTTGTTCTTGAGGACGACGTTCTCGAAAAGTTGGCATGTAAATTTGGAAAACTCGACGCAAGATTTCGCCATTTTTTCAATTTCTTTTCTTTCGTCTTCGTTGATGGGTTTCGACATGCCACCCGGGATCCCGCAAACGGGATGAGTTGCTTTCCCACCGAGCATCTCCTGGATTTTCTGAGCGTAAGATCTGTGTCTGATGACGGCCCCTCCAATCTCAAGACCGACGGCGTCGACAACGCCAATGATGTTTCTCTTGCCCGCTGGCGCAGAGGGACCTAGGACAAAGTCAGGGGCGGCGAGGGCATAGAAATGAGCGATATGGCTGTGGACGTAGTGTGCTGAGTAGAAGAGTTCCCTCAGTTTTTTCGCAGCAGAAGGCGGATCTGCGTCGTATACGGCGTCAAGTGCCTTCGTTGAAGCCATGTGATGAGCACCAGGACAGACGCCGCAGAGTCTCGCGGTTAATTTGTTCATTTCGTCGACCGATCGTCCAATACAGAATTTTTCAAATCCTCTGAGCTCAGGAACCTGCCAGTAAGCGTTTTTCACATTGCCATCGTCATCGAGAAAAATTTCAATCTTTCCGTGTCCTTCGAGTCTCGTGATCGGATCGATCGTGATTCTCTTTTCTTTTATCTTTTGAGTTTGATCCCACACTTCGGGCGTCATTGTTTCACCACCACTTTTTCTTTGATTTTCTTCTTCTCCTTTACCCTCTTCTTAATGATCGATTTGGGCATAGTAAAAGCGTAGAAGGTTCCGAGCGGATCTTTGACTTGTGACATCATCTTGATAATGTCATCTTCAGAGAGTTGTGTTTCTTTGTCAGAAACTTTGAAAATAGACGCGAGTGCGCTCAACATGCTGCCACCCTGATCCATCACCGCAGCCGTTGGGCCCATGCATCCTCTGCAGGGCTGATTTGCTTTCAAACATTTTGCGCCGCACCCCGCTCTCGTTGCCGGTCCAAGGCATATGACGCCCTGCTCGAGCATGCATTTTTCCGGATCAATGTCGATTTCGAATGGTAAGTAAATTCTGTCGACAGCCTTAACAGTCTTTTTCCTTCCACACTCATCACAGAGAGTTTTCTCAGAGGCGATGACAGTTCCCTTTGGAGGAAGGGGCGCACCCTCAGTCAAATGTTTGACCACGACATCAAGGAATTGATTGATCTGCTCGACAGTGGGAGGACAGCCTGGCATATAATAATCGACGTCGACAACATCATCGAGTGTTAGAACCTGGTCATACAAAACAGGAAGCTCCAGCATGCCTTCTGGTACTTCACATTCTGTTAATGGAATCGTTCCCTCCTCGTTGACCGTCGAGAATGTGTGCTTATAAACATGTTCGAGGATTTCCTTTGTGTTCGACAGGTTTGCGAGACCTGGTATTCCGCCAAAACAAGCGCACGAACCAAATGAAACCATAATCTTTGACTTCTTTCTCAACAGCTTTGCGACATGTTCGTTTTCGCTGTTTCTGACAGCACCGTTGTAAAATGTTACTGTAATACCTCCGTCAGGAAGCGCTTCAACGTCCTTCAATTTTGCATCAACGGCAATAGGCCAAAATGCGATATCTGCGATGCTTGCGACGCCTAGTATCTTTTCGTCGATGTCCAGCAGAGCCACGTCGCAACCTCCGCAACCAGCCCCCCAATATTGTGCAATTTTCACTTTTTCCATCATCTAGCCTCCTTCTCAGGGATCACTAAAGCGGAATAAAGAGGCGAATTTCCCTCTCTACCCGCGTACTCAACCTTTCGCCACTTCATGAGGGCAATCAAATGTCTGACGATATCCATTTTTGGAATACCTGTGAGGTCATGGAGTTGATGAACAGTTTTCGGCCCGTTTTCGAGTTCTTGAAGAATCATGTTTCTTTCAATCTCTATTGTCGCTGCGTTGTGAAGGACAATGTCACACCTCGTCTCGGTGACCACCTCTCCAAATACATTGCCCTTCGTCGTGAGGATCGGTTTCTTTCCGAGGAGCCACCTCATACGTTCGCTCTCCATCATCCTGATCGCTGCATCAATCTTCTTTTCGACCCTGATGTTCTCATTCCTCCTTAATGGGATTCGGTCCCAGTTCCTTAATCGTTTCAATAAACTCCTTGATCGTTTTTTGGAACTTTTCACCCTCAGAAGCCGAGATCCATTCAAGTCTGAGCCTATCGGGATTGAAACCATATTGTTCGAGTAACATCCTCAACATCGCGATCCTTCGTCGCGTCCGATAATTGCCACCGATGTAATGGCAGTCGGCTGGATGGCAGCCAGCAACGAGCACACCGTCCGCACCTTTCGCAAAGGCTCTAAGAACGAATTCCGGATCGACTCTCGCTGAACACATCGTTCTGATAACAAGGAAGTTTGGCGGCATTTGGAGTCTGCTGACACCAGCGAGATCTGCGCCCGCATACGAACACCAATTGCAGCAGAAAACAATGATTTTTGGCTCCCATTCCTCCTGCGTTTCCACGGAAATTGTATCAACTTCACTGATCGACATTTTCAATCACCTCCTGAAAGCGCAGCGTCGATCATTGCGATCATTTGCACGGTCTTGAATCCCTTTTGCTCCATCGCACCTGATGGGCAAGCAGCGACGCAAGCACCACACCCTTTACATAAACCTTCATTGACCACGGCTCTCAGTTTTTCAGGATTCGAGGGGTCTTTCACGATTTGGATTGCTTTGTATTCGCAAACAGGCTCGCATATTCCGCAACCATCGCAAACATATTCATTGACGGCTGCGATGATACCCTCGGTTTCAAGTTCCTTCTTCGAAAGGATCGTCATTGCTCTCGCGGCAGCTCCGCAGGCCTGTGCAATGGTTTCATCGATGAACTTTGGCCAGTGAGCGAGGCCAGCAAGGAAAACACCTTCGGTTGCGAAATCGACCGGTCGCAGTTTCATATGCGCTTCGAGGAAGTAACCGTCCTTACTCAGAGGCACCTTAACCATTTTGGCGATTTTTTCGTTATCGGGATTTGGTCTTATGCCAGTGCTCAGCACAACGCAGTCCAACTTGAGTGCGATTTCTTCGCCAAGTGTTTGATCCATGACTCTGACAACAAGCGCATTCCCGTCTTTTTCAACGGTCGGCGATGTTTTTTCGGAAAATCTCACGAAATTGACACCGAGACTAGAAGCTTCCTTATACAGCTCTTCCCTGAATCCATAGGTTCTAATGTCTTTATGCAAAATGTAAACTTCGGTTGCCGGTGATCGTTTCTTGATTTCGATCGCATTCTTAATCGCGTGCGCACAGCAGATCCTACTGCAATACTTAACCTCTTCATTTCTTGATCCTACACACTGAATCATTGCAATCTTTTTCGCCGTGAACTTACCATCAGCGAGTTTCTTTTCAAGTTCAACCTGTGTCATTACCCTGTCATCTTGCCCGTACAAATACTCCATTGGTTTGTATTCCTCTGCTCCTGTTGCGATGATAATCGCCCCTGCCTCGATCTCGGAGTCCTTTGTTTTGACCTTGAAATTACCGACGAATCCTGTGACATCTGTTACCTCGGTGTTTAGATGGACGGTGATGTTTTTTGACTCCATAATCTTCCTAATCATTTCATCGATGAACGCCTGAGGCTTCTTACCGCCCTCGGGGAGTTGCAACTTCGCGAGGCTACCTCCTAGGCGATCTGTTTTCTCGATTAGATGTACATTAAAGCCTTGTGCCGCAATCTCAAGAGCTGCCGTCATTCCCGCGAGCCCACCACCGATGACGACTGCTGTTTGATTGACAGGTAGTTTGAACTTCTTCAGCGGCTCTGCAAGTCTCACCTTGGCAACCGCCATTCTGACGAGGTCCATTGATTTCTTCGTCGCTTTTTCTGGCTCGTGCATGTGTATCCATGAGCATTGATCTCGGATGTTAGCCATTTCAAAGAGATAGGGATTTAGACCGGCTTCCCTGATTGTGTTCTGGAAAAGAGGCTCATGCGTCCTCGGTGTACAGGAGGCGACGACGACGCGGTTGAGTCTGTGTTCTTTGATCTTTTCTTTGATTCGTTCTTGCGTGTCGGATGAACATGTATAAAGATTGTCTTCCGCATAAACAACACCTGGGAGCGTTCTTGCGTATTCGACGATCGAAGGAACCTTAACGACGCCACCGATGTTGATACCGCAGTGGCAAACGAAGACGCCAATTCTTGGCTCCTGACCGGTAACATCGATTTCTGGGGGATATTCTTTAACTGTCACGAGAGTGTTTCTTGCACTACTGATGAGCGATGCGGCCTTTGCCGCTGCGCCAGACGCCTCAGCAACAGTCGTCGGGATATCCTTCGGCGAAACGAAAGAACCGCTGACGAAAATCCCGGGTCTCGATGTGGAAAGCGGATTATAAGTGTCGGTTTCACAGAATCCGTGTTTGTTGAGTTTGAAGTTGAGTCGTTTGCTCAGCTTCTCTGCATCGTTGCACGGTGTCAATCCGACGGAAAGTACAACGAGATCAAATTCCTCGCTGATCGTGTTTCCATTTTCGCTGTACCTGACAATGAGGTTTTTCGTTACAGGATCTTCTTCAATTGATGCGACTCTGGCTGCGCGATGGATCTTAATACCATATTCATTCTCAGCTCTCTCCCTGTAATCCTCAAATTCTTTCCCAACTGCCCTGATGTCCATGAAGAAAATATGAGATTCGAGATTCTCGGAATGCTCGCCAGCGATGATTGCCTCCTTGATCGCATACATGCAGCAGACCGAGGAGCAGTAGGTTCGGCCAACTGTTTCGTCTCTCGATCCCACGCACTGGACGAAGGCAATCTTTTTTGGGATTTCACCATCAGACGGTCTCATAACCGTCCCTAAATATGGTCCAGAGGCGCTCAGCATTCGCTCGAATTCGATGCTCGTTACAACGTTCTTGTAAACTCCATATCCATATTCTTTCTTCAACGTGGCGTCAAATTCTTCAAAACCTGGAGA
>JANHAK010000059.1 GCA_024464195.1 Methanomassiliicoccales archaeon
GCCGCCATCGCATCAACATGCATCTCATTTGCAATGAGTTTCGTATTCTTGACTTCCTCGAAAAAAACCCTTCTAAAAAGACCATCAGACTTCCTCATGACATTAGCTTTGTGGACGCATGTAATCCTTTTCCTTCCTTCTTTTTCACAAAGCCCGATTGCAAACTTGACAATTCGCCTGCAAGCCCTCTCGGTAATTCTTCGCTCGAGAGTAACACCGTCCTTATCTTCTCTTTCCATACCTGTGTAGACATCTTCTGTGTTCTCACGGACGATCACAAGATCCATGTCGACAAGCCCGAGTGTGGGAACGAGTCGCTTGAATGGGCGGACATTCGCGTACAAGTCGAAATACTGCCTTATGAACAGCAATGGGGACTTATAGCCTGGGTCGGAAGGGGTCGTTAGGGCACCAAAGAGACAGGCATCTGATTCCTCGAGTAAGTCAAGCGTTGATTGAGGCAAATAGGTGCCTTTTTTTCGAAAACATTCGTATCCCATCTCTCCATCTACGAATTCGATCGGAAGATTGAGCGATTTAAGAACAGTTACTGCCGAAGAAACGACATCGGGGCCAATGCCATCGCCGCCGATGACGACGACTTTTTTCAATTTTGATCACCTATCCTCTCTAGAACACTTGCAACGATAATTGGAAAGGTGATCGTTGCATCGCCCTCGACCGTGACTTCGTCAGCCGTTTCCTTCACCTTTCCCCAAGACACTGCCTCCCGAACTCTTGCGCCAGATAAACTACCATCGTATTCCTGAGCTGTCGTCAAATACACAACGGAATCCAGTCCGCCACGAAATTGATTCCACCAGATCGTGTGATGCTTTGAGATACCTCCACCTATGATAATCGCCCCAGTTTTTTTCGCCTCGAAAACGATATCGGAGAGATCCTGCTCATCCTTAAACAAATCAATTGACATTTTTCTATGTGTCTGCCAATACATCCAAAGTTGTGTTCCAAAGGCGCCGTCCGTAATCCCTGGTACAAAAATCGGAATGCTGTTTCGATGACACCAATAGATCAATGAATCGGTGTTGTCCAATCGTTCCCCAACGGCATCGATGATTTCTCTCGTCGAAAGTGAATTCTTCATGTTGAATATTTCTTCAAAGAGCGGAGCAAGTTTTTCTTCAAGAATTAGACCGTAGCTTTCATCTGGCACGAGTATATTCCCCAATCTGCTGATTCCCCTTTTTCTCAACTCCGCGTCATCCATGAAGAAATCCCCGTGGTAATAATCTTTCCAGCATCTAGCAAGATCGTGATCAAGGGTTCCGCACGTCGTTATAATTACATCGATTAGTTTTCTTCTTGCTAATTCAACAATAACCCCCCTTGTGCCAGTAGCCATTATACATGCGGGAAATGATAGGAATACAGTACACATCTCATCTCTTAGCATTTTCTCAACAATATCAACTGCATCCGATAGCTTCCTCGATGTAAATCCGCCAGAATCTTTCATTTCGCGAATTAACTCATCGACGGTCATCGGTATTTTAATCCTCATGTCTTTGACAGGTCTATCCGCTGACATGGTCCGAACACCTCTATTTGTAAGGGATATATGCTAGTACTGACTTCTATCCAACGGATATCATATAGAAATAAGTTCGGAAAGGAAAAGGAACTCGAGTCGTTAGAATTCTTAGGTGATAAAAAAAATGCTACATATTATTGAGAAAAAAACCTAAGTACCTTTATTTTTCTCAGCTTTTTGATCTTCTTGAAAAGAGTCAAGGCAGCAAAAGTCTCAATCATCAGCAACGCCTCGTTAGTCTGCTTGAAATTAGTAGCGGGGCTCATAATGTTCTCTATCAGCATTATTTCTGAAGCCTTGCACTCAATTATGGATTTGATCGCCGCGATCGTTGCAAATTATTCCGTTAGAAAAGCTACAGAGCCAGCTGATTCCGATCATACGTACGGTCATGGCAAATACGAGAATATGGCAGGAGTCGTGGAAGCTCTGTTAATTTTCTTCGCATCGGCAATCATTATCTATGAATCAGGAATGAAGATCATTAGTGGTACTGGTGTCGAATATATTGAAATTGGCATCGTCATCATGGGTGTTTCGGCCATTGTAAACTTTTTTGTTTCACGTTACTTGTGGAAAGTAGCAGAAGATGAGGACTCAATCGCATTGAAGGCTGATTCCCTTCATCTGAAAACGGACGTGATCACCTCATTGGGAGTTTTTCTCGGTTTAATTGTGATGTCAATAACGAAATTAGCTTTTTTCGACCCATTAATTGCGATCGGGATTGCTTTTCTTATTCTTAGAGCTGCATATAATCTCTTCAAGGAGTCAAGTCGAGGTCTTGTTGATGAAAAGCTACCCGCAGAAGAAGAAATGGTTGTTAGAAATGTGTTGATTGAACACATGCCGAGCTACATAGAATTTCATTCCTTAAGGACGAGAAAAGCAGGGAATCAGAGATTCATTGATATGCATGTCGTCGTGCGACCTGAAATGAGCGTGGAAGATTCGCATAAGATTGTTGATCATCTTGAGCAAGAAATCGCGAAGAGATTACCAAATACAAGTGTCTTGATTCACGTGGAACCGCAAGATTGGCGTAATTCACCTGCATTAGGCAAAAAAGGAGAGATTTGATGAAAAAGATATCAATCATGGGATCTCATCAGATTCCATCTTACTGGCTTCTTCCTAATTATTATTGACTTTTTTGATCGCTATCGGTATAGTTAATTTCGTCGAATTTGGTGCCTTAATTGATTCGCTTTGTTGATATATAAGAAATTGAATTGCGTGTAAGTGCCCGATCTCAAGAAGCTCGCTGTCTATCTGGGTGCGTTTATCGGTCCAGTTTCGGGAAACGCTGTATTGGCGCTCGTTCCAACGCTGAAAAATGAATTTAATGCGTCGGCACCATCAGTGCTCCTTTCAATCTCATTCTTTATGATTCCTTTTGCTTTTTTTACTCTCTTGTCAGGTACGATTTCAGATGTTTATGATCGAAAGAAGACTGTCATCACTGGTTTTTCATTTTACACGATCGGTAGTGTAATGTGTGCATTAAGTCCAAATCTCGCCTTTTTTCTTCTATCGCGAACGGTTCAAGGCTTTGGTTACGGATTTGTCAACCCAGTGCTCGTTGCAATTCTCGGTGATATTGTGCCGTATGAAGAGCGAGGAAAGGCGATGGGGTATCTCGGCGCAGCTACGACTGCAGGTATCGCTCTAGGTCCATTTATTGCGGGTTTTATTGTGCTTATCAGTTGGCGAGCAGTATTCATTTTCATCGCAATTCTTGTGATATGCGTGGCAATTTTCTTCGACAGACAATTTAGGAATATTATTTTCACTAAAGGCTCTCGTGCACCAAGGGAAATCCTGAGGAATTTAAGAAAAGGAATAAGCGATAAAGGTGTTTTCATTCTTTCTATTGCAGGCTTTCTGACTTTTCTCGGATACATCAGCACTATTTCCTTCATGTCCGACCATCTATCGCTTCCTCCATTGGGTCTTTCTGAAAGCGAAATTGGAACGGTAATGGCTACAACGGGAATCGCTGGGATCTTGGCAGCCCCGATTGGAGGAAGACTCACCGATAAAATTGGAAGATTCGTTACGCCGACAATCGGTTATATATTCGTCATATTATCGATGATCCTATTGAGCCATGCAGAATCGGTCTATCTTATCGTTGCCTCTTTGATTGTCCTTGGAACGGGCACAGCGCTTGTCTGGGCACCATTACTGACCCTTTCAGTCGAAATAAGACCTGCGCAGAGAGGCACGACCTCCTCGCTTTTCAATGGCGCAAGGTTTTTTGGTTATTCACTCGCTCCCCTTGTTGCCGCTCCCATGTACATTGCGAGTGGAATTGAAGCAATATACGTTTTTACCATTATTCTCGCGGTGTTCGCTACAATGGCAGTTTGGCTTGTTAGACTTTTTGCAAAAAGTTAATTCTCTCGATCCCAGCGCTCTAAGATCTCAGTGAGTTGATTCACGGATTCTTCGTCGCAGCAGCTATTATCAATCACATACCAGTTGTTTTTTGCAAGCGCTAGCATTCGTTTTCGAATTTTTTCGAGCTGGTCAGGAGCCTCGAACATTTCCATTTCTTCTTGACGCGCAGCAATTCTTGAATGAGCAATTACGGGATCGATATCGATGAGCAACAATCTTTCCGGCGTTGGCAATAGTTTTCTGAAAAAGTTGTAGCCTGAATCTACGAATCGTTCTGGAAGATACGCTGTAGCCATAAGATATCTGACAAAAATAATGTTGTCGTAACGTTTTGATTCCCTTTTCATCGATATGAGAGAGCATAGAACATCGAAAATGAAAAAGATTGCAGCAATGAGCTGCATCATCTTCCCCGATTTCTTGAGGGCGGCTTTTGAGATCTTACCCGGTATCTTTTCTGACGGATGAAAATAAATCAATGTTGATTCGCCTTTTTTCTGATAATACTTCTTAATCCACAATGCATGTGTGGTCTTTCCAGAACCATCAATTCCGTCGACAACAATCCATCGCATTGATTATATCCCCAGAAAGTATAGTATCCATGAAGTGATGAGCGGAATCACAAGATTATCGATGTCTCCAGGTGTGATCAGTTCAATAATAGAAACAAAGACCCCTGTGAGTAGTGAAATCTGAGCTGTAATCGCCAGGGCTGGAATAAACGCGCTGAAAAAACCGTTCTGGTATAAAAACCCATAGTACTCTATTATCAAAAACGCTGAGATCGTTGTTGCAAGAAACACAGCAAAGGTTCCTTCGAGAGTCTTGTTCCTGAGAATCTTTCGTTTTCCGTATCTTTTTCCGATGTATCCTCCAAATCCATCTCCATACGACATTGCAACAATCCCGATCGATGCAATTATCCTATTCTCAAAAAATAAGTATGCAAGAATTGTCCAAGAAATTGCATACATGACGAGGCCAAGACCATGCCCTTCTTCTGAGGTTTGACCCAAAATCGATTCCCGCAACTTTGGAATGGGGGAATAAGGAGAGACGAGTAGCAACAATGGAATGAAAGGAGCAGCTGCGAGAAAGGCCATGACCCACGCATTATCGAAGATCCACCAGAAGAAAACGATGTTCCCTACTGCAATATGCACGAATTTTCTCCTTGCGTCTCCCTTCCATCTTTTCTTCATGATGAAAGAAATCACAACAACCAGAAGAACGTACCCATAAACGAGGGCAAGTCCAATCAAGTCGCCGTTTAATTGCATTTAAAAGAAAAAAGCTTTTCATATATACATCAATTTCGCATCTGGGTATTGGTTTTTAGATGCAAAGGTATGCTGAAACGCCGATTTCGCTTCATATACTAGCTAACAAAAGAGGAGTTGATATAAATAACCCAATAATTGTGGATTTCAAGAAGAATGTTCTTTATCACAATAGATAATGATTTGAGAATCTTTTTAAACCAGTGAAAATTGTATAATGTTTGCGGTAGTAATGAATGAAAAGGATTTAGCACTTACTCGATCCATCGTTAGAGAAATTGATGGCCTATGGAGACAGACGCCAATTCTTATTGATGTAAAATTTACCCAGCTTGTGAGAATTAATCTCATCTTGATTAAAGCGCTTGCTGACATTATGAAAATGCGTGGCCTCATTATTTCCGTCGACAGACCATATCAATATATCGTCTATCTCCTCAAAATGCACAAGATCAACACTGATGGTCTGACCTTTATCGATGTCATCGGCAATTTTTCCGCCGATCGAAAGGTTTTGACAGCGGGGATTAATCTGATTGGAGAGCCCTTCAGGATCGATGCTTTACCAGATATCATTACAAATTTCTCCGGAATCGGTGGATCAGGCGCGATTGATCTTAAGTCCTATGGATTTGCACTTATCGACAACATTTCAACGCTCATCAACTATAACGGATATCCAGTCGTTGAAAATTTTTTGAGGAATTTTGTTCGCCTGATGTCAGTGATGAATAATATATTCTTTCCAATCGTGATAGACAGCGAAAAATATCCGCTTCTTTATGAAACGGCTAAGTCTCTTTGTAAGAAGGAACTGAAGATTGAGAATTACCAATTATTGGTTAAGACACAGGTTGACACGCGTGGAATGAGTGACGAGATAATCGAACATGAAGCAAAACTTGGGGGATTGTAGAATGAATGTTGTCGAGTATCCAATGAAAAAAATGCAAGGTCTATCACGAATCCCAACTGGAATACCAGGTCTTGATGAAATGATTGAAGGAGGATTTCCTTTTCCATCTGTGATACTTGTTTCAGGCACTGCCGGTACTGGCAAGACGACCTTTGCGCTAAAATTCCTCTGTAAAGGTGCAGAACTCGGAGAGCGAGGACTTTACATAACAACTTTGAGTGAGCCTACTCAATGGATGCTGAGGTTTGCTTCCCAGTTCGATTTCGTGAAACCAGAATATTTTGGAAACGAGATTGTTTACATGGATCTCGGTGCGATTCTCAGAGAAATGGATGGCAATAAGATTCTGGACACAATCGAGAACAAGATTGCGGAAGTTATTCCACAGAGAATTGTTATCGATCCCGTCACGGTTGTTGGCGGTATGATTAGGAGCGATTACAGGACTTTCCTTTTTGATATGGCAAACATGTTGAAGAATTGGAATGCAACCACAGTGGTGACTGGTGAAGTTAATCCCAATGATCTCTATCCCCCTGAAATTGCTTACGCAGTCGATGGGATTATTCTCTTGATGTTTTCAGAAGAGGCTGGTGCGCGAAGGAAGTATCTAGAGGTCTTAAAAATGAGAGGTACTAATCACCTGACTGGCAGGCAATCAATTGATATTACAAGGTCAGAGGGAATCGTGGTTTTAAAAGCAAGATTCTGAAAGCTACTTAAATACGAACATTGCGGGCACGATTTTGCTCTTAAGTTTCTGGCGGGATACTTCCGTTTAATATATATTGAGGATTATATTTATAATTTCCAAGAAAAGAAATACTCCCGCGATATTCAAATACTTGAAATCCATCAAAAACATAATAGAAAAGGATCGTTGCAAATCGTTATCGACAGAATAAACGATTTATAGGAGAACAAAAATTACCCGCCAAAACTAACCAGGAAGGTTTGTTTATGGATCCGTTGCTATACATTATTCCGCTAGCAGGCATTA
>JANHAK010000060.1 GCA_024464195.1 Methanomassiliicoccales archaeon
GCAAGAAAGTCGGTCTCGTCAAATTGAGGTTCATGCGGCCGTTTCCGTCTGATGAATTGAGATCGATCGCGAAAAATCTGAAAGCGCTGGGCGTCTTCGACCGATCTATCTCGTTCAATGGTTTTGGTCCAGTATTCACGGAAATGAGAAATGCACTTTATCATCTCGGCATACCGCTTACGAATCACATTGCTGGTCTCGGAGGGCGGGATGTGACATTAGAGGAAGTTCGAGAGATGTTTTCGGTGATTGATGAGAATGCGAGGGGGCATCGAGTGAAGGAATGCCACTGGCATGGATTGAGGGGTGGTTAGTTAATGGTTACAAAAGAAATCAAGACAATAAAAGATCTGCCGCGCGATGATTATTTGACAAGAGGCCATGGTGCCTGTCCTGGCTGTGGTGTTGCGATCGCGGTAAAAAATATAGCAAGGGTTCTCGGCAAAGATACAATCGTTTATGTTCCGGCCTGCTGTCTTATTGTCTTCAGTGCGCTTTATCCAGCATCAGCATTTAAATGGCCTTTCTTTTACACGGCCTTTGAAAATACAGGGGCAGTCATCTCGGGAATAAAAGCGGCGCTGAAGCGTTGCGGAAAGGAGGTGACGGTAGTCGGTATGGCGGGCGACGGAGGTACATTCGATATAGGCTTACAAGCGCTCTCGGGTGCGGCGGAAAGAAATGAAGACGTCATTTATGTATGTCTCGATAACGAAGCTTACATGAACACTGGAATTCAGCGAAGCGGCGCTACACCTTTTGGCGCCTGGACTACGACGTCACCAATCGGGAAAAAGGTACAGGGCAAAAGGGAATTCAAGAAGGACATTGATGTGATCGTCGCTGCGCACAATATTCCGTATATGGCCACGCTCTCAATCGCGCATCCGAACGATTTTGTGAGGAAAGTTCAAAAGGCTAAATCGGAACGTGGGTTCAGATTCCTGCATGTCCTTTGTCCATGTGTTCCTGGCTGGAGAAGTGAAGCCTCGAAAAGTGTCACGATTGCGAGGCTTGCGGTGGAGACCGGGATGTGGATTCTCTACGAAGTGGATCACGGCATCGAGAAGCTCACATATAAGCCAAAGACACTGGTGCCTGTCAAAGAATACCTTCAGCTACAGGGCCGATTCAGGCATATGAGCGAGGAAGATGTTGAGAAATTGCAGACATGGATTTGTGAGAGATGGAAGCATCAGTTCTACGAGGAAGTACCCGTGCCGCCATGCAAGATCGAAGAGGCGAAAAAAACACTCATCATCGACGAAGATCCCCTTCACGGTCCATGAGGTCCCATGAGGTCAAGAGAACGTTGATCGCATTTCAAAGACCTGAGCGTGTCGTTCGTTTTGAACTGTGGTTCCACAATATGGTCTAAAAATATTTTGGTCTCTTCGACAAACCTTTTATATTCCTTTCCCTTTGTGCTCGTTTGCTCTTCAGAGCCGATGAATGATGAGGATGTGCAGAACATCTGAAGGAGGTAATCACAATGCCAAAACCGATCCATGTTCGATTCGAAATGCCAAAGGAGCTTCAGGATAAAGTTTACGAGCTCGTCGAGATCGCAAGAGATACTGGGAAAGTAAAAAAAGGGTCAAATGAAGTTACGAAGCTCGTTGAAAGAGGAGAAACAGTCTTCGTCGTGATGGCGGAAGACGTTCAACCTCCTGAGATCCTGGCTCATCTCCCGCTCCTCTGCGAGGAGAGAAACATCACTTACGCTTACGTCCCAAGCAAGGCCGAGCTCGGAAATGCCTCGGGCCTTGAAAAGCCAACAGCGGCCGTCGCCGTTGTGGATGTGGGAAAGGGAAAGCCATTACTCGAAAATCTATCTGAACAAATAAAAAAGCTGAAAAAGTAGGTGCGAAGGATGCCAGAAGATGAGAACATTCCTTCGGAAGTCGTCGAGATTATTGGCAGGACAGGCATGACTGGTGAGGCGACTCAGGTCAAGGTCAGGGTCCTCGAAGGTAGAGATAAGGGCCGAATCATCACTAGGAACATCATGGGACCTGTGCGTGTCGGAGATATACTGATGCTGAGGGAGACTTCGAGAGAAGCTCGAAAGCTCACAATCAGATGAGCGATAACCGGGGGGCGCTAAATAATGGTCGAGCGAAGGGTCTGTTCATTTTGCGGCGATGAGATTGAACCAGGTACCGGTCGGATGTTCATCAAGAAAGATGGCACAATTTACATGTTCTGTACGAGCAAATGCTTCAAGAACATGATTTATCTGCGAAGGGTGCCTCGGAAAACTGAGTGGACACGCGTAGCTCAGCGCGAAAAACAGAGCATTTTAAAGGTCTCGTCTGCCGCGACAAAAGTGGAAGAAGCTGATAAGGGAGCTGCGACCGGTGAGCAAGCTGAAACTTCTTCTCCCGTTGAAGTCGATTCAAATATTGAGGAATCTGGTGGGAAAGAAGAGAAAAAAAGTGAACGCAAAGCAAAGAAGATCAGGAAAAATGCAGAAAAGGAATCGGGAGAGGGATGATCGAGCGCACCTTCGTCATGCTAAAGCCTGATGCAATTCAACGTGGTTTGATCGGTGCGATCATCAGTCGGCTTGAGGCACGTGGGTTCAAACCTGTCGCGATGAAACTCATGCGCATTCCGCGTGAATTAGCGGAGAGGCATTATGCGGAGCATAAAGGGAAGAGTTTCTTTCCAGGTCTCATCGACTATATCACTTCAGGACCAGTACTCTGCATGGTGTGGGAAGGAGAGAATATTATCACCGTTCTCCGAACGATGATGGGGAAGACAAATCCACAGGATGCAGCACCTGGAACAATCCGCGGAGATTTCGCGCAGCAGACAGGAAGGAATCTGATTCACGGCTCAGATTCTCCTGAATCAGCGAAAAGGGAAATTGCGCTGTTTTTCAACGATTATGAACTCCAGGACTACAAGAAAACAATCGATCCTTGGCTATACGAGTGAAATCTGCTTTGATGATTTTAAGGCATAGAGATAACCAATAGAATCAGATTAGTGCGAAAATCAGATCAAAGGATCTTTGCCTTTAGGAATCCTTTTTTTATTCTTACACTCAGAGGGAAGATCTGAGTTTGAGGAAAGATTCTAATAAGATTTCCCTAATGCGAGAGACGATGGCTTTAAGGCAACCGATCGTGAGCGTCCTCGGTCACGTTGATCACGGGAAAACAAGTCTCCTCGATTACATTCGAGGTAGTACCGTAGCTCTCCGTGAGGCAGGTAGGATTACACAACACATCGGGGCGACCGAGGTTCCAATCGATCACATCTACGACAAGTGTTCAGCTCTCATTGGCAACAAGAAGTTCATCGTTCCTGGCCTTTTATTTATCGACACACCGGGCCATCAATCATTTACGACGTTGAGGGCGAGGGGAGGATCTCTTGCCGATCTTGCCGTCCTCGTCATCGATATCATGGAAGGCCTGAAGCCCCAAACGATCGAATCGATCAATATCCTCAAGCGATATAAGACGCCATTTGTTGTCGCTCTAAACAAAATCGATCTCATCGATGGCTGGATCTCGCATCCCAATTCGCCTTTCGTTCTTTCTTTTCGGGATCAGCTCGATGAAGTCAAGGCGAAGCTTGACGAAAAGGTATACATGATTTCCGCCAAGCTCCACGACGAAGGGTTATCAGGAGAACGTTATGACCGCATCGAGGATTTTACGAAAAACATCGCAATCGTCCCCATCAGTGCAAAGACTGGGGAGGGCGTTCCTGACCTCCTGCTCGTCCTGATTGGTCTCGCGCAGAGATTCCTTGAGTCGGAGTTGCGAACCGAAACGGGACCTGCGAAGGGGACGGTTCTTGAAGTCAAAGAGGAGAGGGGTTTAGGCACCACGATCGATGTGATCATTTATTCTGGAACTTTGAAAAAGGGAGATTGGGTGGCGATTGGCACATCATCAAAACCTCTTGTGACGAAGGTCAAGGCAATTCTCAAACCTAAGCCTCTCGATGAAATCAGAGATCCGAGAGAGCGATTCAATTCTGTTGATGAGGTTTCTGCAGCAGCTGGTGTTAAACTCACGTGCCAGAATCTTGACGGTGTGATCGCAGGTGCCCCGCTCAGGGTCATCTCAGGCAATGAAGATGTCGTTATCGATGAGATTCAGAACGAAATGAAGGTTCATATCGAGACAAAGGACGATGGGATCATTATCAAGGCCGACGCGATAGGGTCATTAGAAGCCCTTGCTTTCGAAGCAGAAAACGCCGGCATACCGATCAGAAAGTTCGAGGTAGGGGACATCGCCAAGAGGGACATCGTTGAAGCTTGTGCCACGAATGAGTCGCTTTACCGAGTTATCCTCGGCTTTAATGTTAAGATTTTGCCAGAAGCGAAGGAAATCTTGCCAACTTATCCTGTCAAAGTATTTTTGAACGATGTTGTTTACCGATTAATCGAAGACTACCAAAAGTGGGTCGAGGAGCAAAAGAAGGCGAGTGAAATCGAAAAGCGATCGAAGTTTTCTTTTCCTGGGAAGATCAAGGTACTTCCAAACTGCGTTTTCCGCATCAGTAAGCCAGCAATTGTCGGTGTGCGTGTTCTCGCTGGAAGAATTAGACCAGGCCAGACTCTAATCAACCGAGAGGGAAAGGAAGTTGGAAAAATCAGGAGCATCAGGTCTGGAGAGGAAGCACTGAAGGAAGCGATCGCGGGGAGTGAAGTGGCAATTGCGATTGAGGGAGCGACTGTCGGCAGACAAGTCGTTGTCGAAGATATCCTGTATGTTGCGCTGGAAGAGTCAAAGGTAAAAGACCTTCAGACACTCGATTTGAATGAAGATGAGAAGATGGCCCTCGAAGAATTGATCGCGATCATGAGAAAACAGGACCCCTTCTGGGGTCTTTGATTACGTCGCAGAATATGTATAGTCTCAGCATCGTGAGATTTTTTTAAGGAATCTAAAATGTTTCAGTTTTTCATCACACTCAGTGAATGAATATCTGGGCTTTCAATCTGGAAAATTGTTATCGGATAATTTATTCAATGGCGTCAGCCTGTCTGCTTCCTGAATTGACCAGCTCATTCCGACTCACCAAAAGTTATTTAACGGGAACTACATTAGGGCGATACCTAACAGGTGTTCAGAATGGTTGAATTCAAGGCTGTCATTAACGATGCAAAGACTGGAAAATCGTATCAGGTGACGGTCTCAGGCCATCATGCAAACTCCCTAATCGGCAGAAAGATTGGCGAGGTGATCGATGGTATCTTCGTCGGCCTTCCTGGGTATAAGCTGGCCATTACGGGAGGAAGCGATAAGGATGGCTTCCCGATGAGGAAAGACCTCCCAGGTACAAGGAGGGTTAAGCTCCTGTTGGCGAGCGGCTCAACGGGTTTCAAGTCTGGTGAGAAAGGGGTTAGAAAGAGAAAGTCCGTGCGGGGAAACACGATTTCACCAGAAATCGTCCAGATCAATATGAAAATCACTTCGAGAGGAGCAAAACCGATTGAGGATCTCATTAAGAAAGAGGAGACCAAATGATCGTACCGCAGCAGCCCGAGGTCAACATTGGGATGATTGGTCATGTCGACCACGGAAAAACGACGCTAACAAAAGCACTTACTGGAGAGTGGACAGACCGTCATTCTGAGGAGATCAAGCGCGGTATTTCGATCAGACTTGGATATGCGGACGTCGCATTCTATAAGTGTCGCTCGTGCGAACCCCCAGCTGCCTACACAAATGATAAGACCTGTCGGCATTGTGGTGGTGAAGCAGAATTTCTCCGTGCTGTTTCTTTTGTCGACGCACCGGGCCATGAAACTCTAATGGCGACGATGCTCTCTGGCGCTGCCCTAATGAATGGCGCCCTGCTTCTTGTTGCTGCTAATGAGCGCTGTCCCCAGCCTCAAACAAAAGAACATTTGATGGCGTTGACGATCATCGGCGTTGACAAAATCATCGTTGTACAAAACAAGATCGATCTCGTAACGAAGGAGGAGGCGTTGGAAAACTACCGACAGATCAAATCCTTCGTAAAGGGAACGATTGCCGAGAATGCTCCAATCATTCCTGTTTCGGCGCATCACGATGTGAATATCGATAAACTCATCGAAACGATTGAAACGTACATCCCTACGCCGAAATTCGACGCAAGCAAACCTGCAAGAATGTATGTTGCGCGATCGTTCGATATCAATATCCCCGGCTCATCGCCAGAGGAATTAAAGGGGGGCGTACTAGGAGGAAGTTTGATTCAAGGGCAGCTTGAAGTGGGCGATGAAATTGAGATTAGCCCGGGGAGAAAGATCGAGGGCAGTGGCGGGAAGACCTCATGGGAACCGTTGACAACAACGATTGTCTCTCTCCATGCAGGTGGAACGCCACTAGAACGAGCAAAACCTGGTGGGCTCATTGCCATTGGGACGAAACTCGATCCTTCGCTGACTAAATCGGACGGACTTACTGGCCGAATGGTCGGCAAGCCTGGAACACTCCCACCCGTTCTCAGTAAATTCACGATGTCAACTCACCTCCTGGAAAGGGTCGTTGGCACGGCGGAAGACTTAGCGGTCGAGAACATTAGAACGAACGAACCTCTCATGCTGAGCGTTGGCACAGCAACAACCGTTGGTGTCGTGGTGAGTGCGAGGGAAACAACGTGTGAAGTCTCGCTTAAGATCCCAGTCTGCGCGGAACCGAATCAAAGGGTCGCGATTTCTCGAAAAATTTCGGGGAAATGGCGCCTCATTGGTTATGGCATTATCCAATGATTGTGACTTTATGCAAAAAGTTGTTCTCGATACAAATGCTCTTCTCATGCCTTTTGAATGTTCTTTCAATATTGATTTGGAACTGAAGCGCCTCATTGGCGATTGCGAAGTTCATGTGCCTTCACCGGTCATTGGCGAATTGAAACGCTCGAGGAATAAATACGCGAAAGCTGCTCTAGAGCTGGCGCGAAAGTATAAGATTGATTCGACAGATCAGCAAGGCGATGATGCGGTGATCGAACTCGCTTCAAAACTTAACGCCTTTGTTGTGACGAATGACAAAAATCTCATTTCAAAGCTCAGCGCGCGCGGAATCAAGGTCATCGTCCTTCGA
>JANHAK010000061.1 GCA_024464195.1 Methanomassiliicoccales archaeon
ATGCTACGCAATTTATCTTCCTTTCTGGAATATTAGTCTGAAAGTCGCAGGATGGGTTTGTGGGTATGAGGAGCATATTCATACTGATTCAAAGGGAAATGTGCGTAGAGAGCGAATACCCAGGGAAATCATGATCCTGAAAGAATACTCATTCACCGAGATCGCTTGCGATCCAGGCGATTTGGGCATTCGAAATCTTAAAAATTTGTCCGGCGAAACGAGTTTTGAAGATTTTGAAATGATACCAACTTTTGAATCAACGACGAGCAAAGATGATGCATTACAGCACGCAAAGGAAGATGCCCTCACTTGGGCACGTGAGAGCACTCGATTAACAGAAATTACATTTGAACGGCTTCATGTTCTCCCGAAGAAAATTTTTCTATTTTATTACCCAATTTGGGTTGTTCGCTACGAATATCGCGATCGCATGTATGTTTGTACAATTGACGGTGTAACTGGTAGAATCATCTCTGGTAGGGCACCTGGTGATCCGATATTTCAAAGTCTCGCCATGACCGCAGGGGCATCTATTGGAGGATTGATCGCTGCAGCGGGAATATTGATTTCACAGGCAGATCCTGGCATCGCGCTCGCTGGGATTGGAGCAGGAATCGCCATTCTTTACGCATTTTATCGTTTCTTTAGGCGAGGTTCTGAAATCATTATTGGTGATTTTAGCGAGAAGTCATATTCACCCGGTGAAGTTTTGAAGGAAATTTCCGAAGTCACTAGGAAAATTCAGAAGGTGTACAGATGAAAATCGTGCAAGTTAAATGTCCCTCCTGCGGGACCCCGATCCGAATGAAAAACAAGGAAGCTATTTTTCTTTGTGATAACTGCGGAATGATGCATACGAGGAATCATGGCATCGAGAGAATTGATTACGAGATTGCCGAGTTCTCTTCGAGCGTCGCAAACGAACGAATGTATATGCCCTTTTGGCGGCTCTACTGCGATTTTTCTATCAGATCAAAGAATGTTGAAGGAGGGTCTTTCTTCCGCCTTAGCCAATGGATTAAAGGTGATAAAAATTCTGGAGCGTTTTTCGTGTTCATTCCTGCATTTGATACTAGTCTAGAGAATTTTAAATTACTCTCCATACACCTCACGCTAAATCCACCTCATTATCGGACAACAATGAATTTTGGTGGTGTCACGCGAATGCCCGTGCTCATGACAAAAGAAGAAGCGCGTGAGCTCGCAGATTTTGTCGTCGTGACGATTGAAGCAGAAAAACCAGGGGTTCTTCAGTACCTTGACTATTCTCTTTCTGTGAAAGATGAAAGGATTATCTATCTTCCATTTACAAAGACTTCTTCTGGCCCTGTCCTCGCTGTCTGACGCGAGACTTAGATCCTGAGGAGATGTTTTGGATTTGATGTAATTTAGGCTATCAGATTCTAAGTTATCTATCAGACATAAGTCCAAATACCACAACCACAATTATAATATCGATGTCTCTAGGCACCATACTGGCGCTTGCGTTTATTATTATCGGTATCATTATGCTGATTGCCGAAGCTGCTTCTCCGGGATCTTTTATCCTCGTTCCAGCCACTGTCCTGATCGTTCTCGGCGGGATTGGTTTGGTATCACCGGAATGGTTGCTGAGTTGGTGGGCACCTGTTGCAGCTGTCATCGTTCTTATTCCAACAACGCTCATCACAATCAAACTCTATCAGAAATTGGCTCCCCCAGCGCCTCCTGAAACGACTGTTGCAACTTCGCTAATTGGTGCGACTGGTGTCGTTGTAAGAGAAGTTACGCCTGATAATTTGCGAGGAAAGGTGCGAATCCAAAACGATATCTGGAGTGCGACGGCATCAAAAACCATACCTGTTGGAGCACGTGTTATCGTGAAAAATAGCGAGGGAGTTCATGTCTTCGTTGAGGAGTTTAGCGGTGAAGGGGTATCATCAGATGAGACTAAAAAGAAGGTGGCTTAATTGAGTATTTTTAAGAAACATATGAAGTGGAGGAAGGAAGAATGGATGTAATGAGCGCTGTGATATTGTCACTTTTGTTACTCGCGATTTTTACGGCAATAGGAATTCTCGCAAGTGGCATCAAGATTGTGAGACCCTATGAACAAGCTATTTACATGAGGCTTGGTCGGTTCGTGAGGGTTCTCAACCAGGGTTTTAATTATGTGACTCCATTGATCAATGAAGTTGTCAAGATCGATCTGAGAACACAGGTATTGGATGTTCCAAGACAAGAAGTTATTACGAAGGACAACTCCCCCACAAATGTCGATGCTATCATTTACATCAAAGTTATTGATCCTACTAAGGCATTCTTCCAGGTGACTAATTATCGAATGGCAACGATCTATCTTGCACAGACGACGCTGAGATCGATCATCGGAGATATGGAACTTGATGAAATCCTATCAAACAGAGAAAAGATCAATCTCCACCTGAGAGACGTTCTCGATGAGGCAACGGATAAATGGGGCGTAAAGGTTGAAGCAGTCGAAATCAGAGAAGTCGATCCAGCCGGTAAAGTTAAAGAAGCTATGGAAGAACAAACGTCGGCCGAGAGATTGAGACGTGCTGCCATTTTGAAAGCAGATGGTCAAAAAAAGGCCGCCATTCTCAACGCTGAAGGAGAGAAGCGAGCGAGGATTCTGCAGGCAGAAGGTCTCAGGCAGGCAAAAATTCTTGAGGCGGAAGGAGAGAGACTCGCAACGATTTTGCGAAGCCAGGGAGAAGCCCAAAAGCTTCGAATCCTGTCTCTGGGAGCGACCCCACTCGATTCAAAGGCATTAACAGTTCTTTCTCTTGATACGCTGAAGGAGCTGGGAAGTGGACCTGCGACAAAATTTGTCCTACCATTTGAGTTAACAAGACTTGTCGAAGGTGCATCTGAATATTTAGGCATGGCTAGACAGACCCCGTCAAGAGATGCGAGTAAGATTGAGGATATAGAAAAGGCGGTCGGGAAAGTGGACGATATCCTCGGTCCGATACCGACACCAGAGGAACTCAGGACGGAATTGAAATCACTTGAAGAAGCAATGGAAAGGGAGAAAAAGGAAGTCGAATCAATTGCAGAGGCCACTAAGAAAGAAAAAGATCGAAGCATTGGGATCGATTAAGACCTAATATGAAATGAAGAGAAGACTTCCCGCATTTGATCCAAAAGCTTCTCAACTAAATGAGCTGCTACAGCCATTTATAGCGAGTTCAATATCTTCATTTCTGGAAGTCTGCGGATCTGATCAGTCTTTCTTTAGCGTGCCTACAACGGGAAAACGTTCAAGAACATCCTCATCGTGGGGGGCGTCGCCAATCTCGTTCGTGAGATCTTTGCCGGCATAATGTTCAAATTGATGTTCTCCGTCCTCCCATAATGTGCTCTTCGTCACGTCATAAACCTTACCTTTAACGGCAATGTATGCCGGTTTTCCATTCTTGCCATTGAACTCCTTTAACTCATCTTGCGTGAAAACTTTCATAATGAAAATTATTGAGCAAGATAATCATAAATTTATTGTCCTAGAACACCAAGTGAGCGATAAACAGATCGTACTGTTGATGCGTATAATCGCCAGTCGTATTTTTCCTCAATAAGTCGTCTTCCTTCCCTGCCGATGGATTCAGCAAAATCACGGTTTTCGATCAATTCTTCGATCGCGTTGACAAAGGTATTGATATCATCGGCGATCATAATATTTCGACGATTTTCAACCATTAACCCCTCACATCCAATCGATGTTGAAACAACGGGTTTGCCCATCGCGAGATATTCCAGAATCTTTATTCGGGTTCCGCTCCCAAAACGAAGTGGTGCGATGCAGATATCCGCATTTTTCAAAACCTCCTTTATGTCTGGAACAATCCCAATGAAATCAACATTTTCTAGATTATGCTCCAGTTTCGGAACCTGACCGCCAACAATTTGAAATCGAACCGTTCGATCAAATCGCGGTGCTATTTCGTTTATGATCGTCTGAACAGCATCGATATTTGGGGAATAATCCAATCTCCCGACAAAAACAATATTTCGTGTCTTCTCATGCGTTTTCCCAGAATGTCCGATAGCATACTCAGAAACATCAATGCAGTTGGGTATGACGGTGATTTTCCCTTCAAGTTTCGGATTTACAGAAATTATATGACTCTTATCGACGCCAGAAGTCACGAAAATAGCGTCTGCAGCATCCAGGCATCGGAGTTCAAATTTTTTTGCTCTATTTAGCAACCAGAAGGCCATTACCCGTCGAATAAATCGATTTCTGCCGATCCACCCTCTAAAAAAAGGGGAATCAAACATTCCGTACTTGAGGAGATTCCAGTATACATTGTGTTCGTCTAATATGATCGGTTTCTTATGCACGTTCAACGAATTAGCAAGGAAAAAAAGATCTAAACTTTCAACTTGAAAAGCTTCAATGCCCTCTACCTTCTTCAACAATGTTGATGAAAGTTTGACGCGATCATTTCTGTAATAATTGAACAGTCGTGAAATCTTTGTTCTTGCATCTTCAGCCATTTCAATATACGTCGAATGCGTTCCTTCAATATTATCAATAATCGATGGCAATTTCAAATTGCAAGTTGCTTCATTTACATCATTTTCAATATGGAAAACCTCGATCGGCGAGAAGGTCGAAATCATTTGTACAATTGATCGAACTCTAACGCCCCAGCCACGATCAACCCGCGTTCCAAATGATAATAAACTGATCGTCATCCACTTCTCTTAGAATAATACGGGTTATGGTATTTTAATAAATAGATTCAATAAGCATCATCAAAATCATTCGAACTACAAGTTAATGTCAAATACTATTCTCACAACATATCCGATGACAAATGTTAATGCAGCGATACCTAGACTTAAGCCAGTCATTTCGGCAAACCGCTTCTCGAAAGAAAGATCTTTCGCGATTGATATGTAATATGTAAAGACGAAAACCACGAAGATCGCATTAAGAATAGTGATAGAAAGCGCAATCAGGGAATTGCTTAAGAATAAGAATGGAATGATGAGGAAAAAGACTGTCAATATATAGGCAATTGTTGTATACCCTGAAGCTTTTACAGGATTCTTACCATTACTATCAGCTTTTGTTGAAAGATATTCAGAAATCCCCATTGAAAAAGAAGCGGCAATTCCAGCGATCAATCCCGCCATCGCAATAATATCTGTTCTTTCGAACGCAAGAGTGAATCCCGCAAGCGTTCCAGTAAGTTCAACCAAGGCATCGTTCAAACCTAGGACAATAGAACCCGTGTATTTTAACCGGTCTTCATCAATTAGTGTAATCAATAGGCTTTCATGACGATCTTCGTCTTCAATTATATTAGCGACCTCAGGCGAAAGGTTTGCCAGTTCTTTGTACATGTCTCCAGCTCTGCGTTCATCCTTTTCCATTAATTTCAATGTGAACGTCAAACCGAACAATCTTGACAAAAGACGATACTTTATGACGTCGTATTTACTGGGATAAGAATCCTTTTTACAGAGGTTCTTCAAGAAATCATAGTGAGCCAATTCGTTATTTGCGATTTCCTGCAAGACTTTTCGATTGTTATCATTCTTGCACGTTCTTGCTAGCGCCTTATAAACGTGGTAGCCAGTGATTTCATTTCTCTGTGCTTGTTCTAGAACCTGAGCGGGTTCAAATTTCTCGTTCATGAGCAAAGATCTATTTGATTAAACCTCTAAAAGAATTTCGAGGAAATCAACGGAAAGTGGAAATCTTTCCTTTTACCCCCTGATACATTATTTAGCTTTCTTCATTTTTAACGACCCAGCCTTATTTTAACCGAATCTGCATGTGCATAGAGACCTTCCGCTTTTGCAAGCTCTTCAACGATATCTGCGACTAAACTTAGACCTTCTCTCGAGAGCGCCTGTATAAACGAAGCTTTGCAGAAATGGCGGACATCAAGTCCAGAATATATAGCAGCATAACCGATTGTAGGAAGAACGTGATTCGGTCCAGACGCGTAGTCGCCGCAAGCAACTGGAGAATACGGGCCGATGAAGATGGATCCTGCGTTATGAATCAGTTTCACTAACGCTTCTGGATTTCTTGTCTGTATTGACAGATGCTCGGGAGCAATTCGATCAATAATGGACGCCGCTTCTTCCACATCCCTCACAAGGACAACTCCCATATTTTTCAAAGAGCTCTGAATAACACTTCTTCTTTCAGCTCTTTGAGCCATTTCAAGTATCGTTCGCTCCACACTTACTAGCAACTCATTATTAAATGAGATGAGGAAACTCATCGCATTTGCATCGTGCTCCGCTTGAGCTATGATATCAGCAGCGATAAATTGCGGAATCGAAGTTTCATCTGCGACCACAACAATATCCGATGGGCCAGCTGGAAAGTCGATCCCAACGCGATCCATAACGAGGAGTTTAGCAGCAGTTACAAATACATTGCCGGGCCCCACAATCTTTTGAACTGGTCTAATGCTTTCCGTCCCAAACGCCATCGCAGCTATGGCCTGAACCCCGCCAATTCTATACACTTCGTCGACACCAGCGATTTCCAATGCAGCGAGAGTTGCATCACTTCCAGGCGGAGGTGTGCAACAACAAATCTCATTTACACCGGCAACTTTTGCGGGAACGGCGCACATCAGCGCTGTTGAAGGGTAAGACGCTTTTCCACCTGGAATGTATGCGCCAATACGTTTCAATGGAGTGAGTCTCACTCCGAGAGAAATCCCCCTATCCACTTCTTTGAACCAGGATTGACCCTCCAACTGCATTTGATGAAATCGTTCAATACGCAACTTTGCTTTCTCTAGTGCTCGCCTCAGTGACGGTGAGATATTCTCAAGGGCTCTTTTTCGTTCTTGCCTACCGACCTCAATCGAATCAATCCTAATCTTATCAAATTTCTCGGTCAATTCGAAGAGAGCTGCATCGCCCCTGCTTTTCACAGCTTCAAGGATTTCCATTACGGATGTCTTTATTGCTTCGAATTTTTCAGATCTCCTTTCAAGCCAGGTATCTAAATCAAGGGGCCGCCACA
>JANHAK010000062.1 GCA_024464195.1 Methanomassiliicoccales archaeon
AGGTTGCGGATGAAGTGCTGATGCGGGCGATCAAAGGGATTACCGAGTTGATCACAAAACCCGGTCTCGTTAATCTCGATTTTAATGATCTCAAGACAATCATGAAAGGGTCTGGTGTAGCAATGATCGGGCTGGGAGAGGGCGAAGACGATGATCGTGTTGAGCAAGCCGTCGATCAGGCCATCAACTCGCCATTAATCGATGTCGACATCAGCGGAGGAACAGGTGCTCTAATTAATGTGACAGGTGGCGAGGACATGACGGTCAGTGAGGCAGAAAGGGTCGCGGAGATTATCCAGTCAAAGATTAGCCCGAATGCTAGAATCATCTGGGGCGCAGTCATCGATCCAACGCTTCGCGATAAAATAAGGGTCATGGTCGTTATCACCGGTGTAAAATCAAAGTACATTCTCGGTCCGAAAGAGACACAACCCTCAAAAACGATAGACGTTGATTTTATAAAGTAGAGGACGTTCACCCCTCAAGAGTGCATCAAAAATGGACATCATCGAGAAATCGTGGGAGGTCCAAAAGGGAATAGAGGACCGTGTCAAACATATTGGTAAAGGCAGGTATGGTCGCGTTATTAAGATGGCCAGAAAGCCCTCGAACGAGGAATACATCCGTGTGATTGAGATCACCGGGATTGGGTTGATACTGATAGGAGGATTAGGCTTTCTGATCTACTGGATCATGTATCTGCTCACTGGTTGATATCAAAGGAGAGGTTTCAATTGGAAATGTCAGAAGAAGATAGAAAGAATGAAACTATACCTCCTGGCGAAACAGGAATGAACATTCATCTAATCGCAGAGAGCGACGAGAAGAGATTGCCGGCGAGTGGTCGGGGCATCTGGAAGATCCAGTTGAAAGTGGACGATGGAACAAAGAAGAAAATCAAATTGAAGCTGACAATCGAGGTAGGTGGAGACACTGAAGGTGCTCCTGAATGGGGCATTAAACTATATGACGCGAGAGGGGTCCTCTGGGACAGTGACTCGCAGTTGCCACCTGAGGTTGAATTTTTTATGGAGGGGACAAATGCGAAGGAACTGCAACTCGAAGTCACAGCCCCGAAAGGCGCGCGGTACAATGACAGGGTTACCATTAACATGGAAGCTTTCGCTGAAGATTCGCCAAATGATGTTGCAAGAATCAAATTCAAAGCTTCCGCGAGACAGTCGATTCTCGCGCTTAAAACATCAATTGGTCATGAGAAAAATGTTGCAGACAGTGTTGCAAGCAAGGCAAAAACAGGAAAAGCGGGGATCTTCGCCGTTCTCGCCCCCGCAACACTTCGAGGCTATGTCCTTATTGAGGGCATGAATACCGATTCAGTCCGAGAGGCAGTTCGCGGAATTCGAAGGGCACATGGACTTGTTGAAGGTGAAACGAATTTCAGCGAAATCGATCATTTTCTCACACCGAAACCGCTCGTCTCTGGTGTTATGGAAGGTGATGTTGTTGAACTTGTCGCTGGTCCATTCAAGGGAGAGAAGGCAAGGGTCAAGCAGATTGATGAGAGCAAAGAAGAGATCACAGTGGAGCTATTCGAGGCAATGGTTCCTATTCCTATCACAGTCAGAGGGGATCATGTCAGAGTCATTGAAAAAGAGAGGTGAATAGCATGGCTGAGACAGTCGAAGTGCTTGTTGAAGGTGGCAAGGCGACGCCAGGACCACCGCTGGGTCCGGCACTTGGTCCACTGGGTGTAAATGTCATTCAAATCGTGAGCGCGATCAATGAAAAGACGAAATCATTCGAGGGTATGAAAGTCCCTGTCAAGATCACAATCGACCCGAAAACTAAGAAATTCGAGATCGAAGTTGGCACTCCGCCAACGTCAGCGCTGATACTCAAGGAAATCGGAGCTGAAAAGGGCTCGGGATCAACGAAAGCGACGAAAGTCGGCAACATCTCGATTGACCAGGCGATCAAAATCGCTAATATGAAAGGTGACTCACTGCTTGGAAAGACGCTGAAAAAGAGGGTTCTCGAGGTCATCGGTGTCTGCGTTTCCATGGGTGTCACTGTTGAGAATCGAGATCCGAAGGAGATCCAGAAGGACATCATCGCCGGGAAGTACGACGACAAGCTAGCCGGCTGATGCCATAAAATTTATAAATAGTACGAATGTTAGAGGAGGCCACTGCTGTAGGAGAGCACAGCTCGTTAGCACTACAGGAGGCATTGTATTGGCAGAAAAGAACGTAATTCAGGCTGTCAAGAAGGCACTTGAAAGAGCAAAGAAGCGCAATTTTAGAGAGACTGTTGACGTTTCTATCAATCTTAAAGACGTTGATCTTTCCGTCCCAAAGAATAGAATTCAGGAAGATGTTATTCTTCCACACGGGAGGGGAAGGAATGTCAAGATTTGCGTCATCGGGGGAGGTGAGCTGGCGCTAAAGGCCAAGGGTATCGCCGACCGTATCATCACACCCGAAGAGCTCGCAAAACTTGCAGATGATAAGAAAACGGCAAAGAAAATCGCTTCTGAGTTTGATTATTTCATCGCCGAAGCTCCTTTGATGCCTACGATTGGTAAGCGACTCGGTATCGTTCTTGCACCTCGTGGAAAAATGCCAAAGCCCATCCCACCAGGTGCGGATCCGAGGCCGATGATCGAGAATCTTCGTAAAACCGTTTCAGTGAGGAGCCGAGACAAGAAAACATTTCACGCACCCGTCGGCACTGTTGACATGCCACCAGAGCAGATCGCAGATAACATTGAAGCGATCCTCAAGCGGATCTCATCGAAATTAGAGCGGGGAATGATGAACATCGGTTCAGTGTACGTCAAAACCACGATGGGACCTTCGGAGAGGGTGAAGTAACATGATCAGACAAGCACATGTTGCGCAGTGGAAAAGAGAAGTTGTCAATGACCTCACGCGCATATTGAAGAATAACAAGGTCGTCGCTGTTGTCAACGTGGGGAATATTCCAGCCCCTCAACTTCAGCAGATTAAGAAACGACTTCGCGGGAAAGCTGAAATGATCATGTCTAGGAATACACTAATTAATATCGCCATCGAGGAAGTTTCAAAAGAAAGACAGGGATTAAAGTCGCTCAAGGATCTGGTCGGCGGACAATGCGCATTGCTCGGCACCAACATGAACGCCTTTAAATTATACAGAGAGCTTGAAGCCACACGAACGAGAAGCGCAGCTAAACCGGGCGATATCTCGCCAGAAGATATCGTTATAAAGGAAGGTGAAACACCTTTTAAGCCAGGCCCAATTGTTGGGGAACTTCAGAAAGTAGGTATTCCCGCTGGTATTGAAGGTGGAAAGGTCGTATTCAAAAAGGATAAGGTGCTGGTGAAAAAAGGGGAAAAGATACCAGCGGAGATTGCCAAGATACTTCCTAAACTTGACATCTACCCGATGATGATAGGCCTGGAACTCCTAGGCGCATTTGAAGATGGCATCATCTTCAAGAAGGATGATCTTGCAATCACACCTGATCACTATCAATCGATGATCGCGACAGCAGCGAGGAATGCTTTCAGTCTAAGCATCCACATTGCATACGTGACACCGCAGACCATTAGACCTCTGCTTGCTAGAGCTTATCGCGAAGGGGTCGCACTCGCCGTCGCTGCTGCATTCCCGACAAAAGACAATATCAAGATCTTGTTGGCGAAAGCTGAAGCGAATATGCTAGCTCTCGCATCCAGGATCTCTGGATTTGAAGACGAACGACTGCGGCAGAGACTGACAACAGTACCTGCCCAGGTAAAGCCTGAACAGCCCAAAGCAGAAGAACACAAAGAGGAGAAGAAAGAGGAGAAGGTCAGCGAGGAAGAAGCCGCAGCTGGCCTAAGTGCTCTATTCGGATAGAAAAGGAGGTAAAGAAATGGAATATATCTATAGCGCAATGGTTCTCCACGCCGCTGGGAAACCGATTACCGAGGATTCGATTGCAAGTATCCTCAAGAGTGCCGGCATTGAGCCGGATGCGGCGAGGATAAAGGCGTTGACCGCGTCACTCGAGGGAATCAACATTGACGAAGCGATTGCCTCAGCGATGATCACAGCTGCCGCACCTGCGGCTGCACCCGCGTCTCCAGCCGCTGGAGAGCCGAAGAAGGAAGAGAAGAAAGAAGAAAAGAAGAAAGAGGAAACGGTGAGCGAGGAAGAAGCCGCAGCTGGCCTAAGTGCTCTATTCGGATGAGCGCGTAAGGCCACGCGGAACAATCTCCTCTCAAAAATTTTAAGTCAAGAAGTTGCGAGGACGACTAGATCCGCTCAATCACGTTCGAAACTTCGCGTTCGAGCAGCGATGCAAGATCCTTTTCCAGTTTTTCTTTCATCTCTTTTGGAACCATCGCAAGTCCAAGTTCTGCTCCGCATTTCGTCAACTTCATTAGGGCGTAGACTTCCTTGATTTTCGCAGCAACAAACTCACCGATTGCTTCCTTGATCTCCTTCTTCAGCGCCGGATTTTCTTCGATTTTCTGTCGTATGTATCGCTTGACCTCATCACGAACAAGATCCCTGAGAGCCTCGAGTAAAATATCTTCAGAATGGAGAATCCCCAGCTGACTCCTAATCAACGACTCAATATTTTCATCTGGCATAATACCCCATATATTACTTACTGATAAGTATAATTACTTTTCACATGCAGTGCTCGAAAGAACGCCGATTTGAAGTAATCGGCGATCGATTCTTTTCCTCGTGATGAGTGATCATACACTAACACTTAACTCGAATTGGTGATGAGAATCAATCCTGATCTTGATGTGGGACATTGATCGTCTTTAATAATAACCGTCTGAAGCGCTCAGGTATCGTTCGACGAATGATTAAATATGTTCAGAGATTACCCTGAATTGAGTATTATGAAGCTGGAAGAAATTTATCAACTGGCGGTCAAAGTAGGAATGGACGCCGATCCAAGAACAAAAGAGGAGATCGAGGCTGAGCTCAAAAGAGTCGAAGACAAATTTAAGAAAATGGAGGAAAAGGAGAAAAAATGGTTTGATATGGATTCCCTTTGGAACCCATATTCTGATACCCGAATCCTTGTCGGCGATCCGAAAATAGAAATTAATGGAATCATGTGGGGAATCGATGTAACACCTGCGGAAATTCTCATTGCCGATAGGCTGAGAGAAAGAGGCGAGAAAATCGACCTTATCATAGGACATCATCCACGAGGAAGGGCAATGGCGAATTTCTACGACGTCATGCATGTACAGGAAATTATGCTACAGAGACTCGGCGTTCCTATCACCGTCGCCGAAGATATACTGGCGCCGAGAATTAAGGAAGTCCAGAGAGGCGTGCATCCACAAAATTTCAACCAAACAGTGGACGCATGCAACCTTCTCGGCATACCCTTCATGTGCATACATTCGCCAACGGATAACCTTGTTCAGAAATATCTCCAGACGATTATGGACGAAAAGAGGCCTGAAAGAGTCAAAGATGTAGTGGACATCCTCTGCGAAATCCCTGAGTTCGATTTCGCTATGAAACACCATGCTGGACCAGAGATCTTCGTAGGAGATAAGAACAGAAGAGCCGGTAAAATCGCAGTCAAAATGACTGGTGGAACCTCTGGTCCTAAAGAGATGTATGAACAGCTCGTGCAGGCAGGTGTTGGGACAGTTGTTTGTATGCACGCGCCAGAAAACCACATCGATGAGGCAAAGAAATACCATATTAATCTCGTGATTTCAGGCCATATGGCGTCAGATTCTCTCGGAATGAATCTTCTTGCAGACGAACTTGAAGAAAGAGGTCTCTCAATAAAACCATTCTCAGGGTATATTAGGGTGAAAAGAAATTGATAGCATTCGTGCAACAGGAACGGCGGTCGAGGATTTTCAAGGACGTTTCGAAGCTTTCATTCGATTATGTTCCAGATAAACTCATCCATAGAGAGAGCCAAATGCAGAAACTCTGGATGCTTTTCAGACCCGTACTTGAAAAAGGCATTGCGCAAAGCGCTCTGCTGATCGGAAGTGTTGGTACTGGGAAAACCGCCGCTTCGAAGCGATTCTGTCTCGATTTTGTAAAAGTCGCACAGGAATCTGGTCGGGCGGTCGATTTTATCGTTGTCAATTGCCGCCAGCGAAACACGGAGGCAAGCGTCGTTCTGAGACTTGTCTCGCATTTCGATGAGGGTTATCCAGATCGAGGAATGTCCCTTTCCGAAATGCTTGTGTCATTAAAAAAACACCTCGAAAAAAGAAAACTCCACTTCATTGTCGTTCTTGACGAAGTTGACGTTCTGCTAAGAAGAGGTGCCGGAGATCTCATTTACCAACTTTCCAGATTTGACGAAGAAAAAGTCGGTGGCCGTGCATCCCTTTCGCTCATCCTCATCTCCCAAAAATACGTACTTAATCTCCTCGATCAGTCATCAATTTCCACCTTCCGAAGGACAAATGTCATCACATTCGGCAAATACACTCGTGACGAATTGAAGGATATCACAAGCGACAGAGTTGCACTCGCGTTCTATCCCGGAAGCGTGCGCGAGGATGCGATCGATCTTATCGCCGACATCGCGGCCGAATGGGGAGATGCACGGTTTGCCATTGAGCTACTCGAGCGATCTGGCATGATTGCGGAAGAGGAGGGTTCTGCGGTTGTCTCACCTGAGCACGTGAGAGCAGCAAAGGCATTTACATATAGTATCGTTACCGAATCAAAAATTGAAGAGCTCGATAGACAAAAGAAAATCGTGTTGCTTGGAATTTGCAGAGCGATCAAAGACCAGGCCTATGTAACAACTGGTGAAGCAGAAAGAGCATATTGCATCGCCGCGGAGGAATACGGGGAAAAGCCACGAGGCCATACGCAATTCTGGTCATATTTGCAGGATCTTTCAAATGAGGGCATCATCGAAACGAAAGTCTCCACAGATGCGTCCAGTGGAAGAACGACCTTTATTTCCTTACCAGACATTCCGGCGAAGGT
>JANHAK010000063.1 GCA_024464195.1 Methanomassiliicoccales archaeon
TTCCGAGAAAGTTCATTTTGTCATAATTAGTTGATATTAACAACTGCGCAAAAAGAAGCTTCTGCGATATGGTATTTGGCGCGTTGGTCCTGAGAATTTCCCGATTTATTATCTCTCTGAAGTAGCTACGACAATAGAAAAGAGAGTGCTCAAAATCCCTATGGGTAGCATGAAATCGATTCAAGATGATGCAAAATATCTCGTTGCGACATCTTAATTATCAAGCCAACGCAAATCTATTTAAGCCATAAAAACACCATTTCTAAATAATTAATACGAAATCACAAAAAAAAGTGAGCCTAAATGGTTGTGTGGTAAATATGGATTATGAGATAAAATATAAGCCGTCATATTCAATGGTTGTCATCAAGCTCCGCGATGGGGAGACGGTCGTAGGCGAGTCCGGTGCGATGACATACATGACCCCAAATATCGAAGTACATACGAGAGCACGATCAGGAGTTTTGGGATCTTTGGCTCTAAAAGTACTCGGTGGCCAATCGTTTTGGGTTACAGACTTCACTGCAAGAGGCGGTCCCGGGGAAGTCGCTTTCGTGTCTGCACCGATAGGCGATATCGAGCATCTGAAACTCGATAGCACGAATGGTTGGATCATTCGTAAAGAATCGTATGTCGCCTCGGCACCCACCGTTGATCTCGATATCAAATGGGAAGGGTTTACAAAGGGACTTTTTGGTCAAGGTCTATTTATGATTAGAGCGACCGGTACGGGCGACCTCTTCATCAACACGTTTGGGGCAATCGATAGGCATGTTTTGAAGCCCGGAGAGGAAATTATTGTTGATAACTTTCATATTGTCGCCTTTAGCGACGCATGCTCATATAGAGTTGAAAAATTCGGAGGCATTAAGGAAACCGTACTAAGCGGAGAAGGACTCGTGACAAGAATACGTGGTCCAGGTGAGGTCTTGATTCAGACCAAGAATCCTAGAGAATTTGCAGATTGGTTATGGACACTTATAGAGCCTCGTGTGCAATCTAGGGCACGTTGAAAATGCGCAATTGATGAGGAGGTTTCTTATTGCCCCGCGCCATAAAATATGTCGCTCATGGCTCGAACCGAGAAAGATCATTTACTTAATGATTTAGTTTGGGAAATCCAGATTTTGTGAGAAGTCAGAGGCTGTGGCACCTGATCAATATAGACAATTCCGTCCTGTTATAACAATTACCCATGGTATTCCTTTTTGCCGATTGAATTCTTACTAGGAGCTGATTTTCTAGACTCCCTTAGAAGGGAAAAAATTGGCTCCAATACCAGCAATCCATCCACATCCGACAAAGGCATGCCATAAATAGTGTTGATATCAGAAGGCGGTGCAGAAAGACAATGACCCAATGTTGATTCCTCGCTTTTATACAATGTAAAATGTTAGGAATAATTGATCTGTATGACGATTTTTTGCACCAAACAAGTAGCGGGCCCGTGGGGATTCGAACCCCAGTC
Organism: Methanomassiliicoccales archaeon; assembly: GCA_024464195.1. Lineage (GTDB taxonomy): Archaea > Thermoplasmatota > Thermoplasmata > Methanomassiliicoccales > JACIVX01 > JACIVX01. The sequence goes on from JANHAK010000063.1 coordinate 1,469, forward strand.
TTTGGCTCCGAAGGCCAAAAGGATAATCCAGACTACCCTACGAGCCCGTCGAAGGTATCACATCACCACCTGATAAGTATTTGTCTGTTTTGCAAAGAATTTAAACGGCATATCTAAACGTTCATTCGACTCAAAAAATGGGATATTGCATCGAAATATCAAAAATGCAAGACGATCAGAATCTTGTCACCCAACTCGCAAAACCGTGCTATAAATTCTACTGAGATCACTCTTTCCAACTTTCCTCGGATTTGCTGGAAGGCAACTGTTCTTCATTGCATCATTGACAAGCGCCTCAAATTCGTCCTGACTGATCTCTAAGTGATTGAGATGATGAGGGATACCGACATCAGCTGACAATTCCCTGACCGCGTTGACAACGCTATTGGCAGCATCTTCGATAGAAGAGTTACAGTTCTCAACAGCATTGATATTTAAGATCCTTCCCAGACGGGCAAGTTTGTCCATAACCGCTCCGCAATTGAATTCAAGGCAGTACGGGAGAAGCACCGAGTTTGCAATTCCATGAGGCACATTTAACCTTCCGCCGAGGGGCTCCGCCATCGCATGAACCATCCCCAGACCAGAAATTGAAAATGCCATTCCAGCAAGCGTGCTAGCGGCACTCATGCAACTTCTTGCCTCAATGTCATGACCATCCTCAACAGCCGTTCTCAGATTTTCGAAGATCAATCTTGTCGCTTCAATGGCGAGAGCATCGGACATCACATGAGCATTTTTTGATATGTAAGCTTCGAGGGCGTGGGTGAGTGCATCCATTCCAGTTGATGCGGTAATCGATTTTGGCAATGAAATCGTCAATTCAGGATCGACCAGAGCGATCTTAGGGTAAAGACACTCGCCGCGAATTGTTTCCTTCACCTTCGCCTTCGCATCTGTAATAACTGCTGATCTCGTTACCTCGCTACCTGTACCTGCTGTTGTTGGAATTGCAATCAACGTGATCGGCGCTGCTCCAGTCACTTCCCTCCGATAGAGTTCGTGTATATCACAGCATTCTTTCATCAGTGCAAGTGTTGCTTTTGCAGTGTCAATGACACTGCCGCCACCAACGGCAATGATGGACTCATGCGATGATGATCTCAACATCTCAAGGGCTTCGATGACGTTTTCCTCTTTTGGGTTCTGCTCTACACCATCAAAAACATCATAGGAAATGTTGCTGTCATCAAGCGAGTCGATCACTTTACGGACACAGCTTGCTCTTCTCACTCCACCATCGGTGACAATGAGAGATGAGTGAATACCCTGCTTAACAAGTATCTCACCAATTGACTGGGCACAACATCTTTGAAAGATGATTTTTGTCGGTACGTGAAATTTGAATGGATTCATGGATATCTTCCAAGGTGCGGGTTCTCGAAAAGCAAGAATTGATGATAAACCTTTGCTTCAAAAATGAACTGATTTAACTTAAATTGTCTATAAACGATCAATTTACTTGCCAAATAAAAGACAATTATCGATCAAAACCCAATAATGATCCATCAAAGTCTATCATTTTCCTATTTAAAAAGATTTAAACGACGCCCTTTAATTTATGGTCGCATGAACAAGGTGACAATGGGGCATGGTGCAGGCGGCGAGCTGATGCAAGAGCTTATCGGAAAACATATCGCACCGTTCTTACCAGATTTTCCAATTGAAGTGCCCCTGAGATCTTTTGATGATTCTGCTGTAGTCGATGGCATCGTTTTCACGACCGATGCTCATACCGTTAAACCACTCTTTTTCCCTGGGGGGGATATAGGTTCACTGGCGTTCTGCGGAACAATTAACGACATATCAGTGATGGGTGCGAAAGCACTTGCAATGTCTTGCGCTCTTGTCCTAGAGGAAGGGTTGGAATTTGACGTGTTAGAAAAAGTCATGAAGAGCATGGGCAAGTACTCCGCCTTGACTGGAGTTCCAATCGCAACAGGTGATACGAAGGTCGTCGAGAGGGGAGCTGCAGATGGCATGATTATCACGACATCGGCTGTTGGGCGGAGAAGTGAGCACCTCGATCACAACTTGGAAGTTGCTTCTTCGTTCCGAAAAGTGCGAAGGAACTGGTTAACAGACGATAATGTTGCTGATGGTGATATCATTATCGTCTCGGGCACAATGGGCGACCACGGTATCGCCATCCTTTCATTCAGAGAGGGTTACGGCTTTGAAACAGAGGTCAAGAGCGACGTAGCGCCTCTCAATGAACTTGTCGAGGAGATCCTCAAAGTTGGTGGCGCGGTTGCGATGAAGGATCCCACGCGGGGCGGCCTCGCAAACGCCCTCAACGAATGGGCAGAGAAATCTCAAGTTGGAATCGAAGTTGATGAAAAAGCCATTCCGATCTCAGAGCCCGTCAGAAACGCATGCGAAATGCTTGGTCTCGATCCGCTTACAATCGGCAACGAGGGGAAATTGGTCGTTGCAGTTGTACCAGAAGTAGCCGAGGAAGTGCTCAAGGTGATGAAAAAATCGCCTTTCGGAAAAAAAGCTGAAATCATCGGACGGGCGACATCGAAACATAAGCGGGTTGTCCTAAGAACTGAAATCGGGGGAAAAAGAATTCTTGAAAGGCCTGTAGGAGACCCAGTACCAAGAATATGCTGACGTCACATGCGAAAGTTCTCATCCGTCAGAGAATAAGTTAAAATCACAATAAAGCCTCGATATTTGACCTGGATTCACCGTAATCAAGATTATTAATCAAGATTATTATTGATTCAGATAACAAAATGAAAACACATTGCCATATTGGACTAAACGCGCCACGATGAGAAGTAGAACTACGAGGCTACCGATTGGCAAAGAAAAATCTGGTATGGTAAAAGAATTACGATCAAGTCGTATTCAAGTAACTAGCACCTGTACACTCCCAAGAAAAAAGTACTCTAGAAAAGTTGCACTCACTTAGCTGAGCTACCTAAATGCCGTATGAATTTTTTTCAAGATTCAGAATAAGAGATTATCCTTCTGCTCTTCAGTTCAACCCTAGAGAAATCCTATTGATTGTAGCAGATCGCAATGTTCATCTTAGAGCTCAATCCATACAGCAGGCTTCTGACAAAAGTCAAAGAACTGAAAAGCCCCAGATACCAAATTTATATATATAGATGCATTCGATACATTGTAGTAAGAGCTGCCATTGGTGAGAACAAAATGAACCATTGGCAAGCAGGAACTTAGGAGGGGTTATGAGTTGAAAAAGATAATTAAGATTCTCAGCGTGGCCATTGCACTGGTTATGGTATTCGGAGTTTTTGCTGCCGTTTTTCCGACAACAATCGCTGCCCCATCAGAAGAGCCAGTTATCGCCGACGTCGAGAAAATGGACATCGGACCATCGATTAGAGCGGAATATCCAGACTATAGTGCTGTTGCATCATCTGCCTATGCATACGGTGCTTCGCCAATGAAACATGATCTGAATGACTTCTATAATGTCGGTGATTTTGAATGGTATTATGCAGGTAGCTATAGTGGAGGATTCAAATTATTCGAGAAAAGAGGCGAAGGAAACTATTGTGAAGTCTGGGTAGCTGTGGATCTGAGTTTCCCGGCTGGCGATCCAAGAAATGCGTACACTTCTAGAATTACAATCACAGATGAACATGTGGCATGGATTATTGACCAATTCGATAACAACATCTATCCTACCGAAACAGCATATTTCTCCGAGCCTCCGCCTCTGGACGGATCCAACGCCCTTATGAAGGATTGGGGCTTTCCATATATGGAAACAAATGACACGGGTAAAGTCATGATCATGATTTTCAACATCAGGGATGCAAACTACTATAATCCATCGTACCCATATTATATCGCTGGTTTCTTCAGCCCGACACTCGATCTTTACTATGATAGGAATATAATTAACATTGATTGCTGGGATTGGGATAACAGAACTGGGCCTTATTCGCCAAGACCTTGGCTCTATGAAGGCACAGTTGCCCATGAATATCAACATCTGCTGCACGATTACTTAGACCCAGATGAAGACACATGGTTGAATGAAGGATGTTCGATGTATGCAGAAATGCTATGCGGTTATGGGATACCCTATGATTACTTCTTGAGATACCTCTACACCCCAGACAATTCGCTGACCGATTGGGGAGACCAAGGAGACATCAACATTCTTGCTGATTACGGAGGAGCCGCCCTATTTATGGTCTATTTGAATGACCACTTTGGTGGATCAGAGCTAATCTCAGACCTGGTAAAGAGTGAACTTAACGGCGCAGCATCCGTCACTCAGGCATTACATGACAGGGGTTACGCAGATTGGGATTTCGACAAGGTTTATCACGCCTTTTCATTGGCAAATCTGATCAGATCAGACAGTATCGGTAATGGTCTATACAATTATGCATCGATCGACCTCTCACCCATAACGCTTGGAATGCACTATTATCGCCCAAGCTATGGTTATATCGATGAATCTTGGTGGTACGGCACGACATGGACATATGACGGTTATGACACAGGTGTGAGTACATTGGGATCTTACGGAACTGACTACTTCATCGTAGATAATTTCAATAAAGATGCAACGGGGATGAATCTGCTATTTAACGGGGACGATATAGCGATGATCGGATGGGAACAGGTGTGGGTTGGATACGGATATGGGTATGCATGGTATTCCGGAGCATCGGATCTTAGAGACGTTTCCCTCATTGGAAAAGCCGATCTCTCTGATATGGAAGAAGCAACATTAACAATTACAACCTATTACAACATAGAAGATTTCTGGGACTTCGGATTCGTACAGGTATCAACAGATGGTGGGAACACATGGGTCTCGCTCGCCAATGAGTATACAACTGATGAAGCAGATCCAGACGCTCATCCTGCAATTGTTGAGAACCTGCCTGGACTGACAGGTTGGTCTGAGGGATGGGTAACGATGTCCTTCGACCTTTCCGAATACGTTGGCCAAGAGATCATGTACCGCTTTAGATACATGACGGATTGGGCAACTACATACGAGGGATGGTTCATTGACGAAGTATACATTAACGATGTCCTCGTCGATGACGGCGGAGATTCAATATCGACACTGGAACCAGTCTATCCAAATAGTGACTTCGTGATCACAATTTATGCACCAGGACAATTGACCTGGGATGGAAACATGCTGCTACCCGTGCTCCTAGAGATCAACGTCAATCACGCGAGTGAAACGGTAATGAGAAGCGTTTCAAGTCTGCTTTCACTATACGACTATCTGTACATCATCGTTAGTACAACACAGGGTCCAGTCAATTATTGGATAGGTATAGTTTCAAATCTACCGGGCATTGCCTAAATCGTTTTTTCTTTTTTTTCTTATCTTTTCATTTTTCTGCTCCTGTTTTACTACGGTTTTTTGCAGAACGGTTTCTTACTGAAACGAGCATTACAATGCAAGAAAGTCAAAACAAAGGCTCGGAAAAGGAGAA
>JANHAK010000064.1 GCA_024464195.1 Methanomassiliicoccales archaeon
ATTACGATGTCAAGTATTCAACGATTGGCGGCACAAAGCCGCGCGGGATTTGCGGATCTGGTCTGATCGATCTTATAGCGGAAATGTTCCTCCGTGGTTTGATTGACAAGAAAGGTCATATTCAGCAAGCTAACACCTCACGCGTAAGGCGCGGCGAAGATGGCATGGAATTTGTCGTTGCCTGGGCTAATGAGACCGCCATAGGGAAAGATAAGATCACAAAACTTGATGGGGGGCAAAGGATTGTTGTAAAAGAGGAAAAGGGACGCGACATCGTAATCACAGAAAATGACATAGCCAATATCATTAGGACAAAGGCCGCGGTATACGCGGCTTGCTGCGTTTTGCTGAGGAAAGTCAACTTGAGCTTCGATGATGTCTCAAAAGTGTACATCGCTGGCGGTTTCGGTAATTATATCGACATGGAACGCGCCGTTGCCATAGGCTTATTGCCAGATCTCCCATTCAACCGTTTCGTGTTTCTGGGCAATGCGGCGCTGGCTGGTGCTTATTTAACCCTACTCTCGAAAGATAAACGAATTGAGGCACAGAGGGTATATGAGATGATGACCTACCTCGAACTTAGCACAACTCAGATGTTCTTTGATGAATTCTCCTCCGCTCTTTTCTTGCCGCATACGGATATCAGTCGATTTCCGACTGTTGCGGAGTTGATCAGGAAGCTCTAGAAAATTCTAGAGTCTTACCGCATAAGCATCTCTCTCTTTCGAACTTGTAAAGATCCTCTGGCAGCTGTTCCCCGCACCGGCACACAACATTATCCTTTAAAATCTCGACGTTCGCTCCGCAAAAGGGGCACCTGACCATTTTGATCCCTGTTTTATGTTGGATTCGGCAATATATAATATTTTTCTACGACTGATGACGATTTTATTCGACGGACAACGAAATTGGGGTTTCCGCATCGCGTGGAAAAAGGTTTATTATACTTACTTCAAAATCTCGCTACCCGTGCGTTGGAATTTCGCTGCGACATGTATAGGTTCCCTCCCTCATGAAGATCCAGTGAAAGCTGTCGATCTCGTCTTCGACGTCGAAGATCTTATTCCCTTTTGGCCTCAGTTGCCGAATAGAAATTTCAGGGAAAATATGTATGCACAGTTCTCCGTTCATTTACCAGGTATCGACATCGATGCTGATAGGAAAAGGATCACAGTTGATCTTCATCGATATGAGCCTTTTAACTTTTATGAACAATTGATCAACGAAAATCTCGATTTTTTCGCATTTCTACCAGATAGTTTTGCCGGTTTTTTCGAAATGATGAGACGCAAATTTCCGAGCTCGAAAACGATCATCAAAGGGCAGACGACGGGGCCGATCAGCACTGGTCTCCAAATTTTTAGTACAGAGAATAAACCAGTCATTTACGACGAGAATTACTGTGAGATCGTGCGAAACAATCTTAATATGATGACGCGATGGCAGGAGAAGACGCTTCGCTCAAAATTTCAGAGAACGATTATTTTTCTCGATGAACCATCGCTCTCGCTGATGGGAACGCCTTACGCAAACATCAAATGGGAAGATGCAATCGCATGGATCAATGATGTTCTTGAGGGAATCGAGGGCTGGAAGGGTATCCATTGTTGTGGAAACACCGATTGGTCTCAGGTCATAGAGACAAATATCGACATTCTTTCATTTGACGCCTATGATTACGGTTACACGATCTCTCTTTATCCAGAGGAAATTTCACGCTTCCTCGAACGAGGCGGTGTACTAGCATGGGGAATCGTGCCGAATAACGAGGAGGTTGCTGACAAAGAGAACGTCGATTCGCTTGTGCAGAAGGTGATCTCGGGGATCGAGATGATGAAAGCAAAGGGGGTCGATGAGGAATTGTTAATTCGCAATTCACTGGTGACGCCTCAGTGTGGACTTGGTGGCATGTCAGAGGCGGCTAGCGAATCGGCGATGAGAACGCTTGTCTCGGTCTCGAGAGGACTCAGGAAAAAACTTGAGCTAGAGGAAGCACCATGAGTTATACAATCGCCGTGGCGGGGAAAGGAGGCGTGGGCAAATCGACAATAGCTGCACTCCTTATTCGAGCGCTCGCCGAAAAATCCCGAGAAATTGTTCTTGCTGTCGACGCAGATCCCAATTCCAACCTAGGAGAGAAACTCGGTGTGAAGGTCGATAAGACTATCGGGGACCTCAGAGAGGATCTTCTTAAGAAAGCAGACGAAATTCCAGCAGGCACGAGTAAACAAGAATTTGTGAGATATCAAATTCAGCTAGCTCTTGTTGAAGGAGATCAATTTGATTTGTTGACGATGGGAAGACCTGAGGGGCCTGGGTGCTATTGTTATATCAACAACATTCTGAGGACATTCATGGATGAGCTGATCGACGATTACGCCTACATTGTCATTGACAACGAAGCCGGTATGGAACACCTCTCTCGACGAACGACCAGGAAAATGGACAAGTTGATCGTCGTTTCAGATGCGACTAAATTGGGCATCGATACAGCCGTGAGAATTAAAAAACTCGCTGAAGAAATGAAGATCGAAATAAAATCGAATATGCTGATTATCAATCGTTCACCTATGGAATTCCATGGTATTGTCGAAGCAGCGATCAATGCAGGTAGATTTCAGGAAGTGAGAAAGGTTCCAAATGACAAGAAGATCGAGGAGTTGGCAATGGCGGGTGAACCGTTGACCAAGCTCGATTCGACGAGCCCCGCGTTCAGGGCTATAAAGGAAATTACTAGGGACATAGCATAAGTTCCCCAGTCAGGGACGCAAGCACCACTCTTTAAAAAACTTAAGAAAATAGGAAAATTAAAAGGGGATTAAAAAAATTATTCAAGCGATTTGAGAAGCTTCGGCAATCCGCTTGACTCCTTCGGTCCCACAATGACCTTCAGTCCCGTCAATTCCTGAAGCTTGCTACTCATCCTGGCGACCATGCCAGGAATGATAATTTCGCCACGCTTTGATTTATTCTTGGCACCCGATGCCTCGAGCGCTTTCGCGACCATCTCAGGTGTTAGTTTTCCTGCGGCGAATGCGGTCATGACTGACAGACCCTCCGTGTCAATGACCTGAAGCCAAACTGGAATCTTGCTCTTCTCAATATCGCCAACAACGGTGAAGTAGGTAAGCGAAAAGTTCGTTGTAAAGAGAAGCGGTGATTTTTCGTTTGGATTGTTGATCGCATATAGGTCTGGTTTAACCTGAATTGGAACCTGCGGATCTGTGTAGATGTTCTGTCGCAGGACGTAGAGTGGTAAGGCTGTAGCGGGATCGATATCATCAAAAGCGACAATGCTACCGTATTTCATTGTCGAAATAAGCCCTCGCAGAATCGCTCTTTCGCCTTCGCCCGCGTAAACAAATATTGGATAACCGAGTCCTCTGAAGATCTTTTTCACTGAGATTTTCCGGATGATTGTGCTTTTCTCGATCAGATCTTTAAGCGTTTTAGCGCCGAAGTCGAGAACGATGTCTTCGACACCAGCTGTCTTGACCTTGGCAACAAGATCTGCAAGCTGGTTGAGGCTCGTATCTTCATAGACGACTAGCGGGCATTTTGTTTCCTTCGCTACGGCCGCCATCGCTTCAGCGTTCGACAGGTTAGCGCCGTGCAAAAGCGGTACCTTCGCTGCAATCTTCGATGCCGCAAGTTTCATCGCGTCAGGCTTGTCCGATACCAAAATCATTGGGAGATCGGTCATCTTTGAAACTTTCTCGGCAACTGCAGCAAACCTCTCTGCGTTTCCAGAATCATTCTTGATGCCGATCATGTCCATTTTTAATAGCTGCCCGACCCTCTCAAATCGGAGGGAATGAGCCTTCTCCACCTTTGCTTTGATTTCATCATCTGAAGAGGAATCTGAAATGATAAGTGCATAGGCCGTGGGATGGAAGAACTTCTTTTCATGTCTGTATAATTCCGTCTCATCGCCTACTTCGATTGCATTCGACCCTGTACCGATCTTAACAAGCCGGATCGGTGGCGCAGCGGATGCAGCAAGCGTAGCTTTAGCCTGATCTGAAACATAAGGGCAGTCTTCAAGTTTGGCTTTCTGGTTAGCTAGTTGCATTGCAAAAGCAAGGCATGTGGGAAATTTGCATTCACCGCAGTTCTTTTTCGGAAGGAGCTTGAAAATTTCCATTGCGGTCGGCACTTCAATCACCTCCGAGCAGCTCATGGAGCGCCTTCTTGACGATCTCGACTGCTTTTGGGCTTCTCATGATCAGCATATCTGCACCCGAAACAAGCGCTGCCAGGGCAGTCGTCGCTTCCCACCATGCTGCCCTTACGTCCACATCCCCGAGTTTGTCATTCTCCTCCGTCGCTTCTCTTGCTTTCCACGCAATCGTCGTATCGCAAACCATCGGAACTTGGAGCATACTATCGCCCATGAGTGCCGCGAGTCGGATGCGCTCGTTGACGGAATATGAGTACTCAAGACCCATACCGAGACTTGCCATCAGTGGATCTGCGACGATATTCTCTTTCTTAACGCCAAAATCCGTAAGAAGGATATTGATCTGTTTCGCCAGGTTGATGTCGAGATTTGAGAAAGCGATAAGTGCGTGGTTGTTTGCCATTGAAGCAGCTGCGATCGATTTGTATGCGCTTTCTTCTGCGTGTCCAAGCAAGAGTCTTTCCTTCGCGCCAATATTGCTCACAGCTTCCATCGTCTTTGCATCCTTTTCCTCATGTCCGCAACCGTAGACAACGAGAGGGACTGGCACAGCTGCGAGGACTTTACGTACTGTTTCAGCAGCTTCTTGTGGTGACTTGTTTTCCTCTTCCGGGTTTGTCGATTGTAACTTAAGGCATATGAGGTCAACCCCATACTTTTCAACCCATGCCTTTGACCATTGGACTGGATCTTCAACAGCATCGCCAAAAGCCTTTCTCGCGAGAAGCGGATAGTCTCTTAATGTATCAATAACCTCGCCAGCGATTGCTGGTCTGTTCACGATCGATCCCTCAAAGGAGAGAAAGGGCATCCCCGTCTCTCCACCTATAACCACTTTCTTGCCTCTTGTCCCACCATCTTCGGCTGTTGCTCCAATTATAGTTGTACCGATCTTACCTGTCCACTTTTCTTTTGGAATTGGCACCTCAACCATGTGGTCCCCTCCTGTGGTTATTTATTGTAGCATCGGGGGCATTTTTAGGGCCGGGTGATCGACTTTGATCATCCATTCCATGAGCCCCTCAGCGTCGGTGCAGATCGTCTCATCAGCGATCTTATCGACGAAATCTGGTGTGCCAAGTTCCTCACTTCTTTTCTTCAAATCTTCCCTCATCGCTTCCTTGAGGTCCTTTGGCATCCAGGCAATGCGATGGAAACCGCCGTCAGCGGAGATGAACTTTTTGCTGACCAAATACTTTCTTCCCACACCAATAAATCCAGGTGTCTGCTTACCGCCTCCGACTGAACCTGCGAGTGTTGAGAACTTCATTCCAATTGGTGTCATACCTGGGTATTCTCTATTGACGACAATGACAGCCTGCATATCAGCCGTCATTGCGACGATGCACTCGAAGCAACCGCAGCTTGTCATCGGGTCTTCCATCATCGTGTATGCGTTGAATCTTTCAATCTTATGATGACTGAATTCGAAGACAGCCTGGTTAACGCCAACCCATGATCCTTTAACAGGATCGATGACCTCTCCCTTGACGATCGGCTGGTTCGGACCAGTTGGCGCGATTTCATTGCTTGCTTTGGCATCAAGCCAGTTAATTGCACCGCAGAGCCCCAATCTCTCTGGCGTAATGACGCAGACATGATCAGGTGCGAAGGATTGGCACAACGTGCAGCTATAGAATGTGTCAACCGATTCGTCAGTCAATCCCGCCATTCTTGCATCTCTCTTCGCGTAAGTCTCAAGCGCTTCAGGCAACCTCTTTCTGATTTCCGCTTCATCTGTGATAATGGTAACCTGAACACGGCTAATGATGCTACCGAACTCTTCTTTCATCTTTGTGATGAGAATATCGCCGAAATGCTTGAATCTTAAGCCAGCTTTCACAGAGCTCTTGCTCAGCCTTATCCAGAGAATGTTTCTTTGGCCAGTATGCCATGCACCTTCAGCAAAGTTAATGAATTGATGAATCCTTCTTTCCAGCACAGCTTCGAAGTCTTCTTGCATCCTCTTGCCGTAAACCTCAACGATGATAGCGAGCGGTGTCTTGCCGCCTTCCTCCATCTCATCAACATCTTTTCCGATCAGTGTAATCTTACCATCCTCAACTTCGTGTTCCTGACGCATCTTCAGAAGTTCGAAAGCAAGCGTCTTCGCAGCACCGCCCGCTTCGATGTAAGTATCAGGTCTTCTGACAGTCTCACCTTCGAAAGCGGGGCCGTATGCAACTGGTATGTTGACAGGTGCGAGTTTGACCTTGATGTTTCTGACCTCAATTGCTGTCTGGATCATTTTGTCGTAATCTTTCTGTATAACATACTTGTCAGGAATTGGCTCGACATCCTGATCGGTGATTGTTGGAGAACCATTAAAGAGGACAGCGAACTCCGCAGCAACTTTGATATGGTCGAGAGGCCCCATTTGTAGCACAAAGACCTTTGGTCTCTTTGACAGGTACTTGTAGAGGTTCTCGCGGTCTCCTCTTCTGATGCCACCAAATGCGAGTGCAGCCCTGATAGCGAAGTTCAAACCGTGTATCGCCTGAGTGAATTCCCCAACTGGATAAAGCATCCGATCAAGTCCCATCTTGATGTTTTCATCACGAAGCTGCCTGATAGTGTCGAAGGTCGCGATTATGAGCATTCCTTTGCTCTGGCAGTCTCTTACAATCTTAGCAAGATCCTTGGGGTTCTTGGCACAGCCAACGAGCACAGCGCAACCCGGTATCGTGTCATCGACAAATGCGATACCCAGCTCTCTCAAAGTTCTAT
>JANHAK010000065.1 GCA_024464195.1 Methanomassiliicoccales archaeon
GTCTCGACACCAGAACTTGAGAAATTGATCGAAGCAGCGGCGGAGTATTCCTTCGGTGCGAAGCTTACAGGAGCCGGAGGTGGTGGTAGTATAATTGCTCTCACCGATCAGCCGACCAAAGTCAGTGAAGCAATCAGAAAAAAAGGTGGGATCCCATTTATCGTTGAAACCGGTGCTCCAGGTTTAATTGTAGAAAAATTTTGATTGATCGAATAACCTCGATCAATCCTTCTGTATTCCTTGAATTTTCAATCAATTATATCAAGTCTATATCAAATCTTCAAATTCTTTAACAAGTTCTGGGTGGCGCGACTTTATCACTTTCAGAATATTTCCGACAGACATTTTCTCGACGCCGACCTCGGCAAGAGTCTGTATGATCTTGTCGAAGGTCTCATCGCTAAGTGTGATGAGCTTCTCTTTTGCCATCCAGTTTCGCCACAACTTGTTTTCCAGGCGGTTTCGTAGCAGGTTCTCATATTCCATCAGTCTCGCTTCGCTGAAATCCTTCTCCTGAGCTGCTTCCCCGAGGACTTTACCTGCATGCATTCCAGAAATACATGCGTGAGCGATACCACCACCAGTTATTGGGTCGATGATCCTTGCCGCATCGCCTACGAGTAAGAGTCCATCCTTGACTAATTTGTCAGGAGGCGGTGAGACAGAAACCGCACCACTTACGGCATCCAACGGTTGCCCTTTATTCAATCGCTCATCTTTCGCAATGAATCTATCCAATAATTGCTTAACCTGACCCGGCGATTTGATTTTTGAAAGCAAGACGCCTATTCCAACATTAGCTGTGTATTCATCCTTTGGGAAAATCCAGATGTAACCCCCGGGAGCGGCGCTGCCGATTATGAATTCGCAGTATCTAAAATCATGATCTACATTTGTCAATCTGTATTGAAAACAACTTGTTATATCATTTGGCTTCAGATTAGTATCGAGACCACCCCATCGCCCTATCTGTGACTCGAAACCATCAGCACCGACAACACATCCCGCTTCAAATTCCATGGGTTCGCCGTGAGAAATGACTTTTACACCTCTAACTTTTCCATTTTCAATTTTCAAGCCGACTGCCGATGTTTTGACTTTGATCTCTGCGCCTGCATTAGCTGCATCAGCAGCAAGTGCTTTGTCAAATAGAACCCTTTCCAGGACCATCCCCACTTCATTTCCTGCCATTCTTTCGTTGATTGTGAAAACATGTCCGCTCGGTGACACGATCTTTGCGCCATCGACTTCGGCAGCGATCCATCTCTTATCTGGTTTTATGCCGACTTCATCGAGTGATGCCTTGGAGATTCCTTCGCCGCATCGGACAGGGGAGCCTATTTCTTGTCTTTTCTCGATCATTAGAACGCTTGCTCCTTTCTGTGCTGCGTGTTTTGCCGTCATGCTACCCGCAGGTCCGGCACCGACGACGATTACGTCGTACTTTCCATCGACCATTCAATCACCAGCCTCCATCCTGATCGCACCAACAGGACAAACTTTCACACATCGTCCGCATTTCGTGCAGTCGGAATTAAAACTGAGTATGACCTCATTGAGATATATCGCATTGCTCGGACATGAACCGACACATGCACCACAGTGCATACATCTTTCAACCACAGCAATCATTGCAGCTCCTCCGCAATCAAGTGTATTCAGTTCCTCTGGTTCTTCTCCATTCTTCAAGGGGAATCGAGAACTTCCTCTCGATTTCTTCTCGATATGTTGGTCCACCGTTGTAGGCGCAGAAAGGTATGATTCTGCCGTCAGGAACTGCATAATGAATGACACATCTCTTGACTCTCTCAATGTCATAGTTATACGCATCTTGGAAATGCATTCCTCCAACAAACATCATCTTCCACGAAAATTTTGCCAACCCCTCTTTGGTTTCGTCGCTGAAAACGGTACTCATCAATCTGAGGAAGTTTGATAATTCAAGACCTTTTGGCGTTTTCTTCTTGTCGATGTATTTCCTGAGAATCCGCAAGGCTTTGACTTTTGCAGGGAATTTGATACTCGATTTTTCTGTTTTTTGAGAGAGAGCGAAAAGTTCCTTGAAAAGCGGCTCGACATCAACGAATCTCGTCAACGGGACCACATTATTAACGTCCTGAACGAAAAGATAGCTGGCTAGACCGCAATGGGGGTGAGCCGTAAATGTCACTTTTGGCTGATTTAGGATCGAAGAGACAAATGTAGAAATTGGGACAACAGTTGGAACAGGATACCAATCTTCCTTTTTAACATATCCAGTTTGAGTCTCAATATCATGAACGAGATCAGTGAGAGTGTACCGCTGTTTTTCCCGTTCTTCTCTACTGATTCTGCCGGTGAAAGCAACAGGTTGATAATTGACTCCTCTTATAACGTCAGAATTCTCAATTGCATATTTAAGAATCGGTCCCACTTGATCGTCATTTACGCCTTTAACAATGGTTGGTACCAAGACAACTGAAGGGTGCCTCTCCATTTTTCTCAAATTCTCAATTACTTTTTTCTTAATTTCAAGAAGCGGCCTTCCCCTGGTCTTTATATAAATGTCTTCCCGAAGACCGTCAAATTGGAGATAAATCGTATTGAGTCCTGCTTCCGCCATTTCCCTGAGAAATTCTTCATCTTCGGCCAGTTTCAATCCATTTGTCGCAACTTGTATTTGAGCGAAACCCATTTCTTTTGCCTTCCTGATGACTTCAATGAACTTTGGATAAATTGTTGGTTCTCCACCTGAAAATTGGATGGCTGGCGTGGGTACCGGCCTCTCATCTCGAAGAGCCTTTAACATTGCAACAACTTCTTCGAATGAGGGCTCATATACATACCCTGCAGCGTTCGCGTTTGCAAAGCATATCGGACATTTCATGTTGCATCTATTTGTAAGATCAATGTTTGCAAGTGAAGTATGGCTGAGATGAAGGTCACAAAGACCGCACTCATTTGGACATGTCTTTGCCCCTTTTATCGCAGGGTTAAGAACTCCTGTTCCATCGTACGCAAACTTTTCTGCTTTCAGATATAGATCAACGTCTGACCAATACACATCGACGAATTTCCCATGTAGCGGGCACTCCTTTTCCATTAAGACCTTCCCATTCGACTCAAAAATTGTTGCAGTCACAATCCTCTTGCACTCTGGGCATAGGGATTCTGTCTTCTTAGGAAGTCCTTTTACGAGCACGCTTTCTCTTGCTATCATCTTGATCAGCTCGGCCGCTTCGATTATTCAGATAATGATTTAATACTTATGTCGCTTTGTTAGCTACAAGATTATCCATGAAGAGCGAAAAAAAGAATCAATTTAATTTAATTGAGCTAGCCGGGGACTATAGTGAAATACTGATTTCATTACGTCGTGTGGGCCTATCTGATTATGAATCAAAGGCGTACATTGCTCTCGTCGCTCAGGGGCATGGTACAGCAGAGGAAGTTGCTCGAATTGGGGGTATACCAAGAACCTCTTCATATAAGACTTTAGAGAGTCTGAGATCGAAGGGTTTCATTCGAATGAATGAAAGTAGACCAGCTTTATTCTATCCAGTTTCACCGGCGGAACTCAAGAAAACCATCACAGAGGCGATTGGAAAAGCATTCGACATTTTAGAGAATCTGCACGGAGTTCTCAGCGAGAAGGGCATGCCCCAATTGGTCTATACAATTATGGGAAAGGATAAGATACTTGCCAAAATCGGTGAAATGCTTGATGGGGCTACAGCTCGATTTTTTCTATCAACACCTTCAATGGCTCCCATTCGGACACTGCACTCACAACGATTTAGAGAGGCCGTAAATAGAGGGGTTGAGGTCATCATCGTTGCTGAACCCTTTGTAAAAGTCCCAGATTGCACCCGAGTTCATAGGCGGTCTGATCTTATAGCGACAGATGTCATATCTGATGGGAGAACGGCGCTCATCGCGTCACCAGATTACTCGATTTGTGGTTATTCCGACAATCCGTTTTTGGTAGGACACCTCGAGGTTTTTATGTTGTCGCCTCTTCATGAAGCACATCCTCCCGAGGCAAGATCATAATCTGACCTCACAATTTGTATGTAGATTTTGTATTACGATTAATTCGGAAATCTTCTTGATTCAAATTGTAGCTTGCAGTTAGTTCAAATGGTTTTTATGCCGCATCACTTCGACCAATTTGATGTTGGGAGTCTCAAGAATAGAAGGACGGTTGTCAAAGAGATCATGGAGTCTTGAGCGATCGAAAACTGGCCAAATGGCATTTTCGCTCATTGCAATCATCATATTATTGATCGCCTCGGTCAGTGTCGTGTTGATTTCTAATCTGGAAGAAAGAAAGAATGACCAGAAGATGTCAGTGGATATTATCCAAAAGCTGATTCAATCGGCTAATAAGGCTGCAAACCAACTAGAACAGGAAGCTTATTTTCTTGCAGTGCAAGCGATAAGAAACACCGTAGAAAGGGATGAAAGCGTAATCGATGACTTTTTTGCGAGTTATTTGCAGCAATACTTGAATAACACTTTCCCCCTTATGATAGGCGAATACCAGATATTCGTCAAAGATTTGGATATTCATTTGACTTTTTTGAAAATGAGTCTACAAGAGCTTTACCCGCAACCATATACTGGGAACACGAACTATTCTACGGATTGGAATGGTATCACATTACCTGCATACTTCTCATTACGAGGAACTTACTGTATCGTTGCTAATTCGACGACTGGTCATCTCACAAAGAATTTTGAAATCTCAAAACCGATTTATTTGCCCTATCCATTTCTCCATAATCGATTCGAATCATTTTCAAATGCAATTTCGGGGGAACGGAGTGAGCTCGAAAATATAGTTCGGTACGAATTAATGGCGCTGGCGCAGGATAGAGTCTTACGGAGCTATGGTGCGGGTTCAAAGCACGGCGCGTTTGGAACGGAGAATATTCTCACGGAAAAAGATGTTGAAAATGCGTTGAACCTTGCGATACTATTGGAACAGCGCAAGTACTTACGAACCTTTGACGCTGCATACATCTCATCGTCATTTCTCAATGGCACCTCATCAGTTGGGACATCACCGCCGTTCGATAGAAACATATCCTCTTCAATCGATCCCGCAGAACTCTTTCTTAATTTATTCTCTCCAAAAGAGTATGATTTAAATATCCTACTTGCTCAGACGCTATACGCAGTCGCTGATGTATTTGTTCTAAGATGGCTCGAGTATTTTCATATAATCGATGTATGCGAATTTACGGATCAAATAGCCGATGTGTCAGATCTTGCTTTTTCCTCCTTAATCGATTATGTTTTTCACAAAGACACCCTTTTGGAATCGATTACCAAATGGATTAAATCAAGACTTGAAGATGCCGGATACCCTGAATGGTCATATAGATATTTCAATTATGGTTGGCCAGACGACATAATCGAAATCCCTGGTCGAATTATTACGTTGAACAACGATTTTAATGAAAGTCATTCCTTTTATGTGGATGGAACATATCCTATTGATTTCGCGTCTTTGGATCTATTTTCAGTTGAAATCTGGAAGGAGTTCGCCATTCAATACAAGATTAGCACCTGTGAACTCGCCGAAACGCTTGAGAGTTTTGTAAAATCAATTGCTTGTAGTATTCTCGACGAGAAATCTCTGCTACCCGCGGAAATCACCAGAAATGCATTAGATGGTACTTATTATCATTCTTCCCTGAAGGAATCGCTTAAGAGGTCTATAGAAAAGGGTGGGCTAGGAGTTAATCATGCGATCAACGAAGCCCTAAATGCTTCCTTTCTGATCGACAAAATGGGCGAGGCACTGGTCGATTTCATAGAAACAAACTGGAAGGAGATTTTCAATCGCAATGCAACTATCGATTGGGCGATTAAATCGCTTGCTAATGCAATTGTTGACAATTTTATGCCTCAATTGCAGGACTTCGGAAGCGAATTTGTGCGAATCGCAGTCAATCAGGTGTATTCAGAAATAAAATGTTCATCAACCTGGGGACTGAGGGAAAGAATTGAAGAGTCGTTCGATAAAAAAGTGGAACGAGTCATTGGCATCTTTAAGAACGTATTTGATCATCTTCCATCACAGAACTCTATCAGCTCTTTTGCTCGAACTTTGGGAAATCTTGCATTCGGTTTTGCAGAAGAAATTCCAGGTATTGAGAATATTCTTCTGAAATCGATTCTCCATTTACTCGATGATATAGAAAATGCCTTTAACTTGAGAACCGATCCAATTCTAATTCCATTGCCAGAAATGAAGGGATTCACTCTTTTGGCTGAAGATGGGACTACAACGCGCGAAGTCATAAGGGCGGAATGCGCATTCAAAAAAGAGAATACTAATATAAATACACCCGCGTCGGAAACAGAAAATCCTTATACAATTGAAATCACGAAACCGTGGGAGTATAGCCCATCATCTGAATTCTATCCGAATAGGTATCTTACGGATCTCAAGAACCTTTCATTTTCACCATATGTAACGCAGTGGGAAGTGTCAGCATCCGGTTCTTTCTATCTCTTGATTTCATCAGACTTGGATACAAATCCCCTAATTTCGTCCATACCACTGAGTGTTGGAGGCTGGATAACTTTCAACATGACCTTTTCAATTTCCGTCCAAAGCGGTTGGCCGCTAGAAGGAGTCCATTATGAATCAACCTCAACACTTGGAAAAGACATTGTCAATTTTTTGGAGAATGTATGGACAAAGATAAGCGGGGGTGTCGGATTATTTTTTAACATTGTTACTCATATATTTTCTTTAGCTCGAACGATTCTTTCAACAGCTCTTTCATATGCCGTAAAGGCGATAGAGATTTTTTCGGATTCGCTGCAAAATATCATTACTAGCATTGTGAAATTCATCGAAAGTAAGGCAAATTCCGCTCTTTCGTGGGTTGCT